>NZ_JBQZXE010000149.1:0-7799 GCF_053555855.1 Shigella sp. SIG3 | reverse complement strand
ATACCGCCACCACCGTGGTTACCGCCGCCGCCGTACTGAGGAACAACACCTGCCAGAGCGCTACCGGAGAATACGATTGCTGCAATTGCTGCTACTTTTAAAAGTTTCATGTAAAACCCCCATCGGATTGATTTAAAAGTCGAATGGTAATTAACGTTGTGTCACGCGAATTGCCATTTGCGACTGTCTCTGCACTACAATTGCCGTTTTTTGAGTACCATACTGTGTAATATTTGCTTTATTACCAGAACCTTTCTGGATAATCATCGCAGTATTACCATAAGCACCTTGCGAAATACTGGCATCGTTGGCACTGCCCGCCTGATCAATATATGCAAGGTTATAATCTCCTGTCTGGTCAATCTTTGCCCGATTGCTACTACCTTCTTGCGCAACAACCGCCAAAAGTTTTGAGCCTCCCTGCCGTAACTGAGCACTATTATTAGTCCCAGCTTGACCAATTATGGCTGCCTGATTAAATGAAGACTTACTCAATTCATTTACCGCGAAGTTATATTCTGAATTAGCTAAATCATAACCTGCTGCGGCTGCAATCCCAGGCGCACCCAGTATTGTTAACATCATAAATAACAATTTGTTTTTCATGTTGTCACCCTGGACCTGGTCGTACATTTAAGAAATTAAATCATTTCAACTTGGTTGTTAACGCAACCTGTATTTTGTTAACGCTGCGTTACGATGGAAAGTATGTCTGCGGAAATATTTTTAATAACTCACCCGCGCGTTGTATTTTTCTTTTTTTGTTCATACCAAAGTATTAAAACCCGCGTAAATACGCTGTTATCTACGCAAAAAATATTTTGTTTTCTCTTAAATCTCCGTTTTCCGCTATCAAAAATCACCAGACAGTCATTCTTCTTGCCCGTCGCTGATTGCTGCGATATGTCTTGCGCACAAGCCGTGACAAACCTCGTCTTTTTGCAGTAAAAAAATTGTCCACGGAGGTGTGGAGAAAAAACAAAAACGTTTTACATGACGAAAGGACTACACCGAAATATTTTTTATATGTATTATTAGTAAGTTAGCACCATTTGTATGATTTTTTAAAATTGTGCAATAAAAACCAAATGTACAACTTTTCTATCATTTCTAAACTTAATAAAACCTTAATGTTAACATTTTAATATAATGAGTTACATTTTGTTACATGTTTAACACTTGATTTAAGATTTGTAATGGCTAGATTGAAATCAGATGTAATCCATTAGTTTTATATTTTACCCATTTAGGGCTGATTTATTACTACACACAGCAGTGCAACATCTGTCAGTACTTCTGGTGCTTCTATTTTAGAGGCAGCTGTCAGGTGTGCGATCAATAAAAAAGCGGGGTTTCATCATGTTTAATGAAGTCCATAGTATTCATGGTCATACATTATTGTTGATCACTAAACCTTCTTTGCAGGCGACAGCTCTCTTGCAGCACCTTAAACAATCGCTAGCAATTACAGGAAAATTACATAATATTCAACGTTCTCTGGACGATATCTCTTCAGGCTCTATTATTCTTCTGGATATGATGGAAGCGGATAAAAAGCTTATCCATTATTGGCAGGATACTTTGAGCAGGAAAAACAACAATATCAAAATATTGTTGCTAAATACGCCTGAAGATTACCCGTACCGCGACATTGAAAACTGGCCTCATATCAACGGCGTTTTTTATGCCATGGAGGATCAAGAACGTGTTGTCAATGGGTTGCAAGGCGTCCTGCGTGGCGAATGCTACTTTACGCAAAAGCTTGCCAGTTACCTGATTACACATTCTGGTAACTATCGTTATAACAGCACGGAATCAGCCCTCCTTACTCATCGGGAAAAAGAGATCCTGAATAAGCTGCGTATCGGCGCGTCTAATAACGAGATCGCTCGTTCGTTGTTCATCAGCGAAAATACGGTTAAAACGCATCTTTATAATCTTTTCAAGAAGATAGCCGTAAAAAACCGGACACAAGCGGTTTCCTGGGCAAACGATAACCTCAGGCGATAAAGCCATGAAACGTTATTTACGCTGGATTGTGGCGGCAGAATTTCTGTTCGCCGCAGGGAATCTTCACGCCGTTGAGGTAGAAGTCCCGGGATTGTTAACTGACCATACTGTTTCATCTATTGGCCATGATTTTTACCGAGCCTTTAGTGATAAATGGGAAAGTGACTATACGGGTAACTTAACGATTAATGAAAGGCCCAGTGCACGATGGGGAAGCTGGATCACAATAACGGTCAATCAGGATGTTATTTTCCAGACTTTTTTATTCCCGTTGAAAAGAGACTTCGAGAAAACTGTCGTCTTTGCACTGATTCAAACTGAAGAAGCACTAAATCGTCGCCAGATAAATCAGGCGTTATTAAGTACGGGCGATTTGGCGCATGATGAATTCTAAATAAAAAATTGTTCGGAGGCTGCAATGCGTGTCAAACATGCAGTAGTTCTACTCATGCTTATTTCGCCATTAAGTTGGGCTGGAACCATGACTTTCCAGTTCCGTAATCCAAACTTTGGTGGTAACCCAAATAATGGCGCTTTTTTATTAAATAGCGCTCAGGCCCAAAACTCTTATAAAGATCCGAGCTATAACGATGACTTTGGTATTGAAACACCCTCAGCGTTAGATAACTTTACTCAGGCCATCCAGTCACAAATTTTAGGTGGGCTACTGTCGAATATTAATACCGGTAAACCGGGCCGCATGGTGACCAACGATTATATTGTTGATATTGCTAACCGCGATGGTCAATTGCAGTTGAACGTGACAGATCGTAAAACCGGACAAACCTCGACCATCCAGGTTTCGGTTTTACAAAATAACTCAACCGATTTTTAAGCCCCAGCTTCATAAGGAAAATAATCATGCAGCGCTTATTTCTTTTGGTTGCCGTCATGTTACTGAGCGGATGCTTAACCGCCCCGCCTAAAGAAGCCGCCAGACCGACATTAATGCCTCGTGCTCAGAGCTACAAAGATTTGACCCATCTGCCAGCGCCGACGGGTAAGATCTTTGTTTCGGTATACAACATTCAGGACGAAACCGGGCAATTTAAACCCTACCCGGCAAGTAACTTCTCCACTGCTGTTCCGCAAAGCGCCAGGGCTTACAAAACCTGCTTAACGAGCGCAAGGTTATTCGTGCGGCACAAGAAAACGGCACGGTTGCCATTAATAACCGAATCCCGCTGCAATCTTTAACGGCGGCAAATATTATGGTTGAAGGTTCGATTATTGGTTATGAAAGCAACGTTAAATCGGGCGGTGTTGGGGCAAGATATTTTGGGATCGGTGCAGACACGCAATACCAGCTCGATCAGATTGCCGTGAACCTGCGTGTCGTCAATGTGAGTACCGGTGAGATCCTCTCCTCGGTGAACACCAGTAAGACGATACTTTCCTATGAAGTTCAGGCCGGGGTTTTCCGCTTTATTGACTACCAGCGCTTGCTGGAAGGGGAAGTGGGTTACACCTCAAACGAACCCGTTATGCTGTGTCTGATGTCGGCTATCGAAACAGGGGTCATTTTCCTGATTAATGATGGTATCGACCGTGGTCTGTGGGATTTGCAAAATAAAGCAGAACGGCAGAATGACATTCTGGTGAAATACCGCCATATGTCGGTTCCACCGGAATCCTGACAGATAAAAATGCCGGAATTAATAATCCGGCATTTACTGTTTAAGCGAAAGCGTGAGTGCCCCTCACGCTTTATTTTTGATTTCCTGCTCACGGTGAGCCGTCTTTGCACTACGCGCCGCCAGCCACAGGCCGCTGTTTTTCATTGCGTAACCAAATACCAGCCCAAGCGCCAGCGAAGGTAACACCAGTTTCCAGTCACCCTGCCCGGCAAACGTCGCGCATGCGCCTATAAACGTCCCCGGAACAAATGAAAGCAGCAGCTGTTTGGCCTGAATACACATCAGAAACGCGACAATACCGGTTATGACATAACCGAGAATTTCCAGATGTGGTGCCAGTGCACTACCGTAAATAATGACCATCGCCCACACCACGCCACTAAGCAGGGTTGCAGCGGAGATCGCCAGCCCTTTCAGCCCACCTTGCGGGCAAGCAAAGTAGGCCGTACAGCCCAGGAAGCCCGCCCAGCTTAGTAAACCCAGGGAAACAGCCACCCATCCCCAGATACCGGAGAGAATGCCTGTTGTGATTGCAATAGAGAGAAGTATGTTCATGCCGCGCATGATAGCAGAAAACGCGGCCATGAATGAGATCGAGCACACATTTTATGCAACAACAAATTATCTGTTGCAGTTATGAGTGACGATGATCACATTTACTCTTCAGAATCTTCTTCCAGCTCGTCCCACATTGCACTAATGGCATCACGGGTTAGCGGTGCCATGGTGCGCCAGAAAGGCGTGGTTGCATGGGCCTCCACTTTGCCGAGGAACGCACCACACCAGGGTAACAGATACTCACTGAACAGTGTTTCCAGTGCTTCGCTCTCATCTTCCGTTGACTGATCTTCCAGCCAGGAAGCCGCAAGCAGCAATGTGCCGATGTGATCGGCTGGCGTATCCGCCAGTGGCATCCCTCGTTCGGAAAGAAAAGCGCGCACTTCCGCTTCCGTTGCGTCCTCAACCCATGCGCTACGATATGGCGGCACGGCACATTCATCGCCGATAAACAACGCATTGTAATCGGCAGAGACTTGCGTCATATCACAGCTTTTCTGTAAACGCGTCAGTAACTCATCCTGCTCCAGTGGCCAGTTCGCAGCCAGTTTCCCCTCACGAATCAGAGTAAACAGCGGCACCAGTAAAGGATCTTGCGGTTGGCGGTAATAGAGCGAACCCAGCACACGACAGAGGATAGAAAACTCGTTCATTAATATATTTCCATTACTAGTAATTAAAGGTCTGCAAATTCCGCAATCGGTGCCATACCGCGAGATTCAAGGAAGTTCAGTAAGCGGCGCGGAGAAACATTCAAAATGCGCTCTGGCGGAAAATCTACCGCGTCGAGGATTTTAAGACACTCTTCAAATTCCCCCATGGTAAACGCGGTGTGAGAATCCGAGCCTAATGCCACCCAACCTCCAGCATCACGTACCGCTGCAGCTACCGCACGACAGTTGTCTTCACTGCCCTTACGTGAGTGTAAAAATGAGGAATTATTGATTTCCAGCGCCACCTGATGTTTCGCGGCTGCTTCAGCAACGGCTTTAACATCTATTTCATATTTCGGATTTCCGGGATGGCTTATTATATGCACATTGCCGCTGGCGATAGTGGCGATCATCGCTTGTGTATTGGTCGCTTTGTCATGTGGCGCAAAAACCGGCTCATGAAAACCGGCAATAATCAGATCCAGCGAGTCAAACATTTTACCGCTGCAGTCAATTTCACCATCAACATTTTTAATGTTAGCTTCAATGCCGCGCAGGATCCCTACCCCATCAACCACTCGCGGCCAGATACGCATGTTAATGAAGTGCCAGTGATGCGGCGCATCTTCCATATCCGGGCCATGATCGGTGATCGCAAAAAGTTTAATGCCCTTTTGTTTGGCCTGGGCAATGTAATCACTCAATGTGCTATATGCATGTGTGCTGGCAACGGTATGCATATGAAGGTCGACGGGATACATAACTCTCTCCTGTATTCAATTCCCGCCAAGGATAGCAGGAATCCTGATGCTTTATTAGTAGCCGCGTGCGCGGTCGACTTGCCCGCAGACCCTCTCCCCTTTTTCGAGCTGGGCAATAGTGCGAGAAATGTACTCCACAGCTTCAGCGGGACGGGTAATCGCGGCGACATGTGGTGTTATCGTCACGCGTGGATGTTGCCAGAGCGGACTTTCAGGCGGTAAGGGTTCACGATTAAAAACATCCAGCATTGCGCCTTTAACTTTCCCGCTATCCAGCGCCGCGAGCAGGTCATCTTCCACAACATGAACACCACGCGCCAGGTTGAGGAGATACGCGCCATCAGGTAATTTTTCGAGTAATTGTTGATTAATAATGCCGACGGTTTCAGGGGTATTCGGTAACAAATTAATCAATACCCGACATTGGCTCAGAAATGCAGACAGTTCTTCCCGTCCGGCAAAGCTTTGCACGCCAGGCCACGATTTACGGGTTCGACTCCAGCAACGCAGCGGAAAGCGCTAGGTTTGCAGACTCTGAGCAACTTTACAGCCCAGTACGCCTGCGCCCAAAATGCCGATGGTAAAATCTTCCCGATGATATTCAGGCAGCGGTTGCCAATGCGAACTATTTTGCTGGATGCGATAATCATCAAAACGTCGAAACCAATGCAGCACCTGACTGACAGCATATTCCTGCATTTGCTCGCCCATACCGGTATCTTCCAGGCGAAAAAGTGGAACAGAAGGGTTCAGCATTTCAGGGTGTGCCTGTAGCTTGCTCAAAATAGAATCAACACCGGCCCCGAGTGCGAACACCGCTTTAAGATCGCGCCCTGCCAGCATTTCAACAGGAGGATGCCAGACTAAAACATAATCAGCAGAGTCATTATCTCCGCTTTTCCATGCCCTGACTCTTGCCTGAGGAATAGCTTTGCGCAGTGCCTCAATCCACCATTGGGTATCGAACGTTGGGTGATAAAAGATGATATCCATACTGACTCCCGAAAAGCGTTGTGCGAAATTTATTCGCACTTATCGTTATGATCTACAAAGGCCACCAGCATAACAAATCCGTGGTCGGTGGCAAAAAAAGCAGATTTCGCTTATTAAAACCACACATTGATTGAAGTTTGAATAAACGCGCGATTCTTTCAAAAAGTTTGTTGACCTCAGGTCATGATTTCCCTAAATTAGCGCCCGTTCCAGCAAGACAGGAACGACAATTTGGTGAGGTGTCCGAGTGGCTGAAGGAGCACGCCTGGAAAGTGTGTATACGGCAACGTATCGGGGGTTCGAATCCCCCCCTCACCGCCAGATTATAAGTGCATGTTATTGTTTAACATGCGCTTTTTTATTTTTCCTTCCAGACAGTATGCCATCGGGTATGCCATCTGAAACCGGTTTATATGCCCCGCGATCATATCTTATCGGACAATTTCCGATCTTTGAGCATACTGGCAAAGCTATACTGCCAGCATATCAGGATAGTGTTTTGCGATAATATCATTCAGTCTGTCAACCAGTTCTGGTTTTCTGAACGTGATATGCGCGGAGCCCTTCTTAAAGTATCTGATGCTGAACATCTCATCTTCATAGCTCTCTTTACCCTGAACAGACTGAATGTGATCATCCAGACGAAGGGTGATGTTTCCCCGGTTGTCGGGGATTGGTTTACCGCTGAACAGGTGCAACATTCTTTCCAGATCGGCGAGTCGGTCAGCCTGTTGTCCGGTGATAAGATGAAATCTATGGTCACCCCCGTTTTTGCAACACTGATTTTTGATTAATGGTTGGCTTGCTTAAATCTATCCGGCGTCTCTGTGGGCAAGGATGCCCGCGCCCCGATGAGTTCCGCACCTGATAATCCTAAAAATCCCCTCGGCTTCAGTGAGCCATTTCATCTGTTAGGTTTTTAATCAGGTCGATTTGCCGTTCATGTCATCAATAATCAGTCTTCGCAAAACCAGAAAGGTAACTTGTATCTTATTGTTTAAAATAAACTAATTGAGTTATATCAGCATCTATATCAGGCCTGATATTCTTTTTTCTGAGTAGTGATTGCCCAGGCAATTCGAGCCAGTTTATTTGCCAGAGCGCAGGTAACCACATTCGAATGCTTCTTGTTGAGTTGCTCCCGAACCCACTCAGCAAGTTTTCCATGCTTGCGTTCAAGTCGCATT
>NZ_JBQZXE010000148.1:0-7857 GCF_053555855.1 Shigella sp. SIG3 | reverse complement strand
GATTTGCTATCTATTATTTCTCATATGTTATCGGTGATGCGGATTTGTTCCCCTATTATCTGTCGTATGCGGGAGCTGCTAACCTGGTGACGTTAGTATTCTTCCCACGCTTAGTTAAATCATTATCCCGACGCATTTTATGGGCCGGAGCATCTATTCTTCCGGTGTTAAGCTGTGGTGTTCTCCTGTTAATGGCATTAATGAGCTATCACAACGTCGTCCTCATTGTGATTGCGGGTATTTTGCTGAATGTGGGAACGGCGCTTTTCTGGGTATTACAGGTCATCATGGTGGCAGATACCGTTGATTACGGTGAATATAAACTGCACGTACGCTGTGAAAGCATCGCTTACTCCGTGCAGACTATGGTGGTGAAGGGCGGTTCAGCCTTTGCGGCTTTTTTCATTGCGGTTGTGTTAGGGATGATTGGCTATGTACCGAATGTTGAACAGTCTACGCAAGCCCTATTAGGTATGCAGTTTATTATGATTGCTCTACCGACTCTGTTTTTCATGGTAACGCTGATTCTCTACTTCCGTTTCTATCGCCTCAATGGCGACACGCTGCGCAGGATCCAGATTCATCTGCTGGATAAATATCGCAAAGTACCGCCCGAGCCTGTTCATGCTGATATTCCGGTCGGTGCAGTGAGTGATGTGAAAGCCTGACGTGGACAATAGCTAACGAAAATGGCCTGATGCGATATGTTTATCAGGCCACGTCTTAATGTAATGCTTTGGATTTGCAAATTTTGTAGACCGGATAAGGAATTCACGCCGCATCCGGCATCAACAAAGTGCACGTTGTTATCCGGTTATCAAGCCATAGCGCCGTAGCTGGCGGCAATGAAAGCGAGCGAGCAATATCACTGTCGTTAATGCGCCAAGCAGCGCGCAGAACATATCGGATTGCGTGTCCCACTGGTCGCCCTGGGTACCGAGAAAATCATCCGCTCCCTGGCCCATCGCCAGTGCCGCCCACCACTCGATTAATTCATACATCGCGCTTATCGCCAGCGCCACGCAACAGACCAGAAACGCCACCATTTTACGTCCGCGCACGTACATCCCGCGAACGAGAATTTCTCGTGCCACCAGTGCAGGCACCAGCCCCTGGAAAAAGTGCCCCAGCTTGTCATACGGATTACGACTCAACCCCAGCCATTCCTGCACCTCAAAACCAACGGGGACTTTCGCGTAGGTGTACTGCCCGCCTACCATCAGGATGATGGCGTGAAAGAAGATGAGCGTATAGAGCAGCAGCGTTAACGGGTAACGTCTGGCGGTGGCAAGTAGTAGCGGCACGACGATAATCACCGGTGTCACTTCCAGCAGCCAGGTGAGTTTGTCATGGGCCGAAATGCCGGTATAAATCAGGATTAACGTTAGCGCCAGTGCGCCGGTGTTAAGAATTAACGGCTTGAGTGTGCGGGTCATGGTGAGTTCGCAAGTCAGGGAAAATACTGACTATTCACCAGCAAGCATGAAATTACAATCGCAAAAGAGGTGGCCCAGCACCTGGCAGCATGCTGCCAGGTGCTGGGCCGAAGAGGTTACTTAGTGCAGTTCGCGCACTGTTTGTTGACGATTTGCTGGAAGAAGTCGTTACCTTTGTCATCGACCAGGATAAACGCCGGGAAATCTTCTACTTCAATTTTCCAGATAGCTTCCATACCCAGCTCCGGATAAGCGACGCATTCCAGATGCTTGATGCTCTGCTGCGCCAGTACCGCCGCCGGACCGCCGATGCTACCGAGGTAGAAGCCGCCGTGTTTATGACACGCGTCGGTAACCTGCTGGCTGCGGTTGCCTTTCGCCAGCATGATCATGCTGCCGCCGTGGGATTGCAGCAGATCCACATAGGAGTCCATACGACCTGCGGTGGTTGGGCCAAGTGAACCTGATGGATAACCGGCAGGGGTTTTCGCCGGACCCGCGTAGTAGATCGGGTGATCTTTGATGTACTGCGGAAGTTCTTTACCGGCGTCAATCAGCTCTTTCAGCTTGGCGTGTGCAATATCTCGACCCACAATAATGGTGCCAGTGAGCGACAAACGAGTGGAAACCGGATATTGCGAAAGCTGGGCGAGGATCTCTTTCATCGGGCGGTTAAGGTCGACCTTCACCGCTTCGCCTTCACCGGCCTGACGCAGTTCTTGTGGAATGTACTGACCTAGATTGTGTTCCAGTTTTTCGATCCAGATACCTTCGCGGTTGATTTTCGCTTTAATGTTACGGTCAGCGGAGCAGGAGACGCCCATGCCTACCGGGCAGGATGCGCCGTGACGTGGCAGACGGATAACGCGAATGTCGTGCGCGAAGTATTTACCGCCAAACTGCGCGCCAAGACCGAGTTTCTGGGCCTCTTCCAGCAGTTCCTGTTCCAGCTGGACATCGCGGAACGCCTGACCATGTTCGTTCCCTTCCGTCGGCAGTTCATCGTAATAGTGAGCGCTTGCTAATTTGACGGTTTTCAGGTTGGTTTCCGCAGACGTACCGCCAATCACAAACGCGATATGGTACGGCGGGCAGGCTGCAGTACCGAGGGTACGCATTTTCTCGACGAGGAAGTTTTTCAGTTTGCCGGGAGTCAGCAGGGCTTTGGTTTCCTGGTAGAGATACGTTTTGTTGGCAGAGCCGCCGCCTTTCGCAACGCAAAGGAATTTGTACTCATCGCCATCTACCGCGTACAGGTCGATTTGCGCAGGCAGGTTAGTGCCGGTGTTGACCTCTTTGTACATGTCCAGCGCCGCGTTTTGCGAGTAGCGCAGGTTATCTTCGATATAGGTGTTATAGACGCCTTTCGACAGCGCTTCTTCATCACCGCCACCGGTCCACACGCGCTGGCCTTTTTTACCGACGATGACCGCGGTGCCGGTATCCTGGCAGGTCGGCAGCACGCCTTTGGCGGCGATTTCGGAGTTTCTTAAGAATTGCAGTGCCACGTACTTGTCGTTTTCGCTGGCTTCTGGATCGTGAAGAATAGCCGCAACCTGTTTCTGGTGTGCCGGACGGAGCATGAAAGAAGCGTCGTGAAAGGCTTGCTGCGCCAGCAGGGTCAGGGCTTCTGGTTCCACTTTCAGGATGGTTTCGCCGTCGAAGTCGGCAACGCTAACGTAATCGGAAGTGAGTAGATAGTATTCGGTATTGTCTTTCCCCATCGGGAAAGGTGCCTGGTAGATAAAGGGTTTGTTTGACATAGCTTCCAGCCTGTAACTCTGTATTTGTTATTCGAAAATGGCGTGCCGCGTAGTCACGGGCGGCACGCAAAGTGCATTTATAAGAACCCGTACATCGCGGCGAAGATCCAGCCGAAGACGCACGATACGCTCACACCAATCAACCCCGGCAGAATAAAACTGTGGTTGATGACGAAGCGACCGATGTGGGTGGTGCCGGAACGGTCAAACTGAATCGCTGCCAGATCGCTCGGATAAGTCGGCAGGATGTAATAACCGTAGCAAGCCGGTGCTGAAGCCACGATGTATGCCGGATCAACGCCGATCGCCAGCGCGACCGGAACAATCGCCGCCAGCGCCGCAGCCTGAGAGTTTACAAACTTGGAAACCAGCAGCAGAACAATGGCATACGCCCACGGATACTCTTTCACCATTTCACCCAGTACGCCCTGAATTTCAGACATATGCGCACCGAACATGGTTTCTGCCATCCATGCGATACCGTACACCGCCACGATGGCGATCATACCGGAACGGAAGACTTCGTTTTTTGAGATAGACGCGGGATTGGTTTTGGTCAGGATAATAATCAGCGCCCCGGTCAGCAGCATAAACATCTGAATAACCAGTACCATCGACAGCGGTTTGCCGCCGAAGGATGGACGCAGGTCCGAATCAGCACCAAGAAGGGCGACTACAGCGATTGCCCCGAGGAAAATCCACATTGCCAGCCAGTTGCTTTTCGGCAGTTTTTTATCCAGCAGCGTCGCGGTATCACCGTAAACATACTCACGGTTTTCCGGTACGGAGATGAATTTCTGGAACTCTTCGTCTTTATCCAGATCTTTACCGCGGAACCAGCTGAAGATACCGATCGCCAGGATACCGATTAACGTCGATGGAATGGTGATTGCCAGCAGATCGAGGAACTCAAGATGGCGACCATCAAAGGTTACATTACCCAGCATCGCAACCAGAGACACGACCGCAACCGACACCGGACTGGCGATAATCCCCATCTGTGCACCGATAGAACTTGCCGCCATCGGACGTTCCGGACGGATGTTGTTCTTAATGGCGACGTCGTAGATGATCGGCAGAATGGTGTAAACCACATGACCCGTACCGCAAAGAATGGTCAGTGTACAGGTCACAAACGGCGCGACAATTGAGACATATTTCGGGTTGCGGCGCAGCAGCTTCTCGGCAATTTGCAGCATGACATCAAGACCGCCCGAAGCTTGCAAGGTCGCCGATGCCGCCACCACCGCAATGATAACCAGCATGACATCAACTGGTGGTTTACCTAGCTGAAGGTGGAAGACGAAGACCAGAATGACCAGACCGATACCGCCTAATAAACCCAGCGCGATACCACCCTTTCTGGCACCATAAAACAGACATATTAGTATTATGATAAGTTGGATAGTAAATAACATGTGTGAACCCTCGCGATAATCCTATTTAAATTTTTGCTGAATAGATCACAGTCACGTTCTGTTTTGTATGAACTGTTTTCAGAGCCTGACTAAATATCCGTTTGGTCGTTACCGGCTTTAGCAAATACCTCACAGTGAATATTGGCTGATTAAAGCAGCGGCAAATTTATGCACTGTGATAAGCGGCTTTTTCAGAGAGAAAAACTCTCTGGCGATGGGTTTATAGTTTGTACTGCGCAGATGTTAATGTTTTGTTTGCTGTTATCTTATTGATATTTATCGGTCTATTTTTTGTTCTCAGGGCAGATATCATTAGGTTTATAGATTAATCTGATCTACCCATTTGTGGGTAAAAATACACATAATGCGGGTGACATAATAGTTAATTAACTTTTGTTATCGTTTTGAAATTAAAAACACCGTTCATCTGAAGAGATATTAATTTTTAACGATGATGGAGGGATAATTATATTTGATCTGGCACAAGTTTTACTGATTAACGATGTAACTTGTGCCAGGGGTATTTTGCATTACGGTAATAATTATTACTTACAGATAACCAGCGATCCGTTATTGGCAATATTGTTTCAGCAGTGAGTAGTGTTCTGCCTGAATACGGTAACGGTAAACCGGACGCCCCGTGACGCCATAATGGATACTGGTGAACAAGATGTGGCAGTTGACCAGCCAGATGAGGTATTTTCGGCAGGAAACACGCGAGATGTTAACCTCGTTAGCCAGCTCGTCGGTTGAAAAGTCATAGTCCTGATGCGCGTCAATCCACTGGCACAGCGTGCGTAACGTCTGCGGCGTTAAGCCTTTTGGCAAGCGACGAGGATCCTGTTCGTTGGAGCTGCTGCCGTGGATTAGCTGATCAAGCTCGGCCTGGTCATAATACTGATGTTTTTCCAGCGCCATTTTCTTTTGCCGCCAGCCGGTGAGCGCCTCTTCAAAGCGGGAAGCCTGGAAGGGTTTGATCAGGTAATCCACGACACCGTAATGCAGCGAATCTTTAATGGTTGCCGCATCGGCTGCGGAGGAGATGACAATCACATCACTTTTGCAACGCGCGTTATGCAGGACAGGCAGTAAATCGAGCCCGTTCTCTTTTTGCATATAGATATCGAGCAATATCAGGTCGATAGGCGCATCGCTATTGAAGATAATCTCTTTGGCTTTCTCCAGCGTCGAGGCTGTTCCACAGCATTGAAAGCCTGGGATTTGTGCTACGTATCGGCGATTCAGCTCCGCGACCATTGCGTCGTCATCGATAATTAATACATTGATCATCTGTTCGACCTCTCCCCGTCCCAGGGTATCTGGACAAAAAATTGTGTGAAAATCCCCGGTTCCGATTCCACGGCGATGCTGCCGCCGAGATTTTCTACCTGTTGTTTGACAAGTGCTAAACCGACGCCTCGCTCGCTTCCTTTTGTCGAGACACCTTTGTCAAAAATGTGATCGATTTTGTCGGGTGCGATCCCCGGTCCATCATCGTTAACTTCGCAGTGCAGCCAGCCGTGACGGTAGTGCAATGTTACGCTAATTTCGCCACCGGGTTCCGGCCCTAATGCTTCCAGCGCGTTTTCTATCAGATTTCCCAATGTGGTAATCAGCGTCGCGACCTGGTCCTCACTGCCGCTGTCTGGCAGCTGGCTTTCACTGTTTAAAATCAGCGTATGGCCTAAATCGGTCGCGCGGTTAATCTTGCTGATTAAAAAACCAGCGATAACCGGAGATTTGATCTTACCCAGCAGAGAGCCAATCTCTTCCTGATAGTTATTGGCTGTTTTGAGAATGTAATCTTCCAACTGCTTATAACTCTTCAGATGCAATAATCCGAGAATCACATGCAATTTATTCATAAATTCGTGGGATCGTTCACGAAGTGCGTCAGCATAGTTGACCAGACCGTCGAGTCGCTGCATCAGTTTACGAACTTCAGTTTTGTCCCTGAAGGTTGAAATGGCACCGATGATAACGCCATTACTGCGCACCGGAACGGTGTTGATCAGTAATAGCCGGTCTTTAATCGTAATCTCTTCGTCGCGGCGCGGCGTACCGTCGCGTAACACTTCCGAGACATCTACCACCTGTGACCATGAGTGGCTGAGCGTCGACAGTTTCTCATCGTCCTGCGACTTACGGTAATTCAGCAATTCTTGTGCGGCATCGTTGATCAGCGTGACCTCGCCGCGATCGTCCACGGCAACGACGCCTTCTTTGATAGACTGCAACATGGCCTGGCGTTGCTCAAACAGCGTGGAGATTTCGTAGGGTTCCAGGCCGAAAAGGATTTTTTTCAGTACCTTAACCAGAATGCAGGTGCCAATCAGTCCGACCAGCATGCCAAATAATACCGACCAGATAATGCTCCAGCGACTGTCATTGATCTGTTGGGTCACGCGGCTTAACTCAAGGCCGATCGCCACCACGCCAATTTGTTTATGATTTTCATCGTAGATGGGGGTAAATACGCGTAAAGCCTGCGCCAGAAAACCGCGATTGATAGCGACATTTTCTTCGCCATTCAGCGCATTAAGGATGTCATCACCTTTAAATGGCTGACCAATACGCTGGGCTTCAGGATGTGAGTAGCGAAGACTTTGCATATCGGTAACGACAATAAACAGCAGATCGTTGCGTTTGCGCACGGCTTCCGCGATGGCCTGGATGCCACTCTCCTGCGGTTTTTTCTGCAAGCCCTGACGGATTTCCGGCGAGTCGGCGAGGGTACGCGCCACTGCCAGTGCCTTGTTGGCCAGCCCGTCTCGCGTCATATCACTGATTTGCGAGAAGTAAATCAGATGCACCACCAATAGCACCGAGAACAGTACCGCGCTGACCATTAAGATCACAGTGGTACTCAATTTCATCGGACGTTTGCGTAATATGTGGTAGGGCAATGAATGTCTCATCAGCTTCCTTGTGTGACAAATTTCTTAAGCATTATCTCTGATGAGGCGGGTAATTCAAAGGGAGTAAAAATGATTGGCTATATAGGGGAAGAGACTCTGGCAACGGAAACTGCCAGTGCTGTATGAAGATTCCGGGGCTATGCTTATAGCGATAATCATACTGATGAGAGAGGGAAGGTCATGGATCAGGCGCTACTGGACGGGGGTTATCGCTGTTATACCGGCGAAAAGATCGATGTCTATTTCAACACTGCGATATGTCAGCATTCTGGCAATTGCGTACGTGGCAACGGCAAGTTATTTAATCTCAAACGAAAGTCGT
>NZ_JBQZXE010000147.1:0-7862 GCF_053555855.1 Shigella sp. SIG3 | reverse complement strand
GTTACTCACTATGGCGGCGCGGCAGGTCCGGTCATCTTTGGCGTGGGTTACAACGATATTAAATCCTGGTGGTTGGTCGGTGCGGTACTGACGATATTAACCTTCTTGGTGCATATCACCCTCGGCGTGTGGTGGTGGAATATGCTGATCGGCTGGAACATGCTGTAAATATACTCGTCATACTTCAAGTTGCATGTGCTGCGTCTGCGTTCGCTCACCCCAGTCACTTACTTATGTAAGCTCCTGGGGATTCACTCACTTGTCGCCTTCCTGCAACTCGAATTATTTAGAGTATATCCATTTATTATCTTTCTGCGCACTTCACGGTGCGCAGATATCTGGAGCATTTGATGATCAAGTTATCTGAAAAAGGCGTGTTTCTCGCCAGTAATAACGAAATAATTGCCGAAGAACATTTCACCGGCGAAATTAAAAAAGAAGAAGCAAAAAAAGGCACTATTGCCTGGTCTATTCTCTCTTCTCATAATACGTCCGGAAATATGGATAAACTTAAAATTAAGTTTGATTCATTAGCCTCTCACGATATTACCTTTGTTGGTATTGTACAGACCGCTAAAGCGTCCGGAATGGAACGTTTCCCGCTGCCGTATGTGCTGACCAACTGCCATAACTCACTCTGCGCCGTCGGCGGCACCATTAACGGTGATGACCATGTTTTTGGTTTATCGGCAGCTCAGCGTTATGGCGGTATTTTTGTGCCTCCGCATATTGCGGTCATCCATCAATATATGCGTGAGATGATGGCTGGCGGGGGCAAAATGATCCTCGGGTCAGACAGCCACACCCGTTACGGTGCATTAGGGACAATGGCAGTCGGTGAGGGTGGCGGTGAGTTGGTAAAACAGCTGCTTAATGACACCTGGGATATCGACTATCCGGGCGTGGTTGCGGTGCATCTGACCGGAAAACCTGCGCCGTATGTGGGGCCACAGGATGTGGCGCTGGCTATCATTGGCGCGGTGTTCAAAAACGGTTACGTCAAAAACAAAGTCATGGAGTTCGTTGGACCGGGCGTTAGCGCGCTCTCTACCGATTTCCGTAACAGCGTTGACGTGATGACC
Source organism: Shigella sp. SIG3 (assembly GCF_053555855.1). Classification (NCBI taxonomy): domain Bacteria; kingdom Pseudomonadati; phylum Pseudomonadota; class Gammaproteobacteria; order Enterobacterales; family Enterobacteriaceae; genus Shigella; species Shigella sp. SIG3. The sequence goes on along the minus strand of NZ_JBQZXE010000147.1, from coordinate 6,780 downwards.
ACGGAAACCACCTGTTTAAGCTCCGTCTGGCAAACTGATGAAGAAGTGCATAACTGGCTGGCGCTGCACGGTCGCGGCCAGGATTACTGCCAGCTTAACCCTCAACCGATGGCGTACTACGATGGCTGCATCAGCGTTGATTTAAGCGCCATCAAACCAATGATTGCGCTGCCGTTCCACCCGAGCAACGTGTATGAAATCGACACACTGAACCAGAACCTGACCGACATTCTGCGTGAGATTGAAATTGAGTCCGAACGCGTGGCGCACGGTAAAGCCAAACTCTCGCTGCTGGATAAAGTGGAAAATGGTCGCCTGAAAGTGCAGCAGGGGATTATCGCGGGCTGTTCTGGCGGTAACTACGAAAACGTCATCGCGGCGGCGAATGCACTGCGCGGTCAATCCTGTGGCAATGACACCTTCTCGCTGGCGGTTTACCCGTCATCACAGCCGGTGTTTATGGATCTAGCCAAAAAAGGTGTGGTAGCAGATTTGATTGGCGCAGGCGCAATCATCAGAACCGCATTCTGTGGCCCATGCTTTGGCGCGGGCGATACGCCAATCAACAACGGTTTGAGTATTCGCCACACCACGCGTAACTTCCCGAACCGCGAAGGCTCTAAGCCAGCCAATGGGCAGATGTCAGCGGTGGCGCTGATGGACGCTCGTTCTATCGCTGCGACTGCGGCAAACGGTGGCTATTTAACCTCTGCCAGCGAACTTGATTGCTGGGACAACGTGCCGGAGTACGCCTTCGATGTAACGCCGTATAAAAACCGTGTTTATCAGGGCTTTGTGAAAGGGGCAACTCAGCAACCGCTGATTTACGGACCGAACATTAAAGACTGGCCGGAATTGGGTGCGCTGACTGACAATATCGTCCTGAAAGTGTGCTCGAAGATCCTCGACGAAGTCACCACCACCGACGAACTGATTCCTTCCGGTGAAACCTCTTCTTATCGTTCAAATCCGATTGGTCTGGCGGGGAATGTCAGCGAGCTGACAGAGGTGTTTGCGCGCATTAAGCAGATTGCTGGTCAGGAGCATATTGATCCGCTGCAAACTGAAATTGGCAGCATGGTCTATGCGGTGAAACCAGGCGATGGTTCTGCGCGTGAACAGGCGGCGAGCTGCCAGCGTGTGATTGGCGGTCTGGCGAATATTGCCGAGGAGTACGCGACTAAACGCTACCGTTCTAACGTCATCAACTGGGGGATGTTACCGCTGCAGATGGCGGAAGTGCCAACCTTTGAAGTGGGGGATTACATTTACATCCCTGGCATTAAAGCGGCGCTGGATAATCCGGGTACGACGTTTAAAGGTTATGTGATCCATGAAGATGCGCCGGTAACGGAAATTACGCTTTACATGGAAAGCCTGACGGCTGAAGAGCGCGAGATTATCAAGGCGGGTAGTTTGATTAACTTCAATAAAAACCATCAGATGTAAAAAGCGCCATGTGAATGTAGGTCGCATTCGGCACTTATTGTCGGATGCGATGCTGGCGCATCTTATCCGACCTACAAATCGCATCGAACCGTAGGCCGGATAAGGCGTTTACGCCGCATCCGGCAAATAGTTAATAGCTCTTACTTCTTCGCCTCTGCAACCACTTTGCTGCCCACGCCGCGGTTATTGTATTCCCACATGCGGTTGTAGTTAGTGTCATTCAGATTGCGCTGTATTTCGTCGTTATCATCTACGCTGCCGGTATTACCCGCAAACGGACGATTAGAGATCACCGCATCGGCCCACGGTTTAGCCGTGTTAAAACCTTCGTTGATGGCGCTATCACGGATCACCACCTGACCGTTGGTATTAGCATCAACATCCAGCGAGCGGCCCAGTTGCGCCACGCCATCACCGGAAGCATTGAAACGGCTGTTTACGGCGAGGAAACCGTAATAGATGTTAGACAGCGTAGCCGGTGCAAACACATATGCTTCTTGCTGGGTACGTGAGTTCACCACGCGGAATTCGGTGTTATCGAACACCACTGCGCCGCGACCAGAAACGATATCCACATCCCCTTCAATATAGCTGTTGGTCACCAGCGTACGCGGCTGACGGTTGGTTTCCAGACGGTTCTGCACACCGCTGTTGGTGACAAAGAAGGTGTTCTGACGACCGAGAATGTTAACGTTGTTAATCTGTACCTGGTCACCGTCAGTACGCAGTGCTACCGCCGGATGGTTACCTGCATCTACACTATCGCCCAGCGTGTTTTCGATGGTCAGATTTTGCAGTTGCAGTCCATTGTTTTGTGACCAGAAGACCGCAGAACACAGAACACCGATACTGTCGCTGCGTTTGCTCTGGCAGCTATCGTACATATACCACGCTGGTTTACCTGGCATATATTTGCCGCGCGGGTTGACGTCGTGACGCCAGTCGGCAGGGCTCATGCCCCCATCAAGGGAAAGCCCAATCTTCACATCAATCGGTTTTTCACCTGTACCGTACAGAGTGATTCCACCTGGAGCAGCAGGGACATACACCGTTCCCTGATACTCACCAGGCATCACGGCAATATACTGGCGCTTGTTGGTGCGCTTGATAATTGCCGCATCTACCGCCGCCTGAATCGTGGTATGCGTTACACCTTGAGTACCCGCCGGGCCGACAACAAAGTCAGGTTGCGCAGGCAGGGTTATCGGGGACGGATTCCACGCTGCAGCACCTGGTGTCAGGGATGCAAAATAGTGTTGCGCATCGAAATTCAGCGCTTCTTTTGCCGACAGAATCGGGCGAGAAGAGGTACCAGGCGCAGTTTGATCAGAAGGACGTTGATCGGGTGGTGTTGAGCTACAGGCGGTCAGCGTCACGCCAAAAGCCAATGCCAGCGCCAGACGGGAAACTGAAAATGTGTTCACAGGTTGCTCCGGGCTATGAAATAGAAAAATGAATCCGTTGAAGCCTGCTTTTTTATACTAAGTTGGCATTATAAAAAAGCATTGCTTATCAATTTGTTGCAACGAACAGGTCATTATCAGTCAAAATAAAATCATTATTTGATTTCAATTTTGTCCCACTCCCTGCCTCTGTCATCACGATACTGTGATGCCATGGTGTCCGACTTGTGCCCGAGAAGATGTTGAGCAAACTTATCGCTTATCTGCTTCTCATAGAGTCTTGCAGACAAACTGCGCAACTCGTGAAAGGTAGGTGGATCCCCTTCGAAGGAAAGACCTGATGCTTTTCGTGCGCGCATAAAATACCTTGATACTGTGCCGGATGAAAGCGGTTCACGACGAGTAGATGCAATTATGGTTTCTCCGCCAAGAATCTCTTTGCATTTATCAAGTGTTTCCTTCATTGATATCCCGAGAGCATCAACATGCAATGTTGTAGGGATGGCAATTTTTACGCCTGTTTTGCTTTGCTCGACATAAAGATATCCATCTACGATATCAGACCACTTCATTTCGCATAAATCACCAACTCGTTGCCCGGTAACAACAGCCAGTTCCATTGCAAGTCTGAGCCAACATGGTGATGATTCTGCTGCTTGATAAATTTTCAGGTATTCGTCAGCCGTAAGTCTTGATCTCCTTACCTCTGATTTTGCTGCGCGAGTGGCAGCGACCGGGTTTGTTGTTATATGGCCTTCAGCTATTGCCTCTCGGAATGCATCGCTCAGTGTTGATCTGATTAACTTGGCTGATGCCGCCTTGCCCTCGTCTATGTATCCATTGAGCATTGCCGCAATTTCTTTTGTGGTGATGTCTTCAAGTGGAGCATCAGGCAGCCCCCTCCTTATTGCTTTAATTTTGCTCATGTAATTTATGAGTGTCTTCTGCTTGATTCCTCTGCTGGCGAGGATTTTTTCGTAGCGATCAAGCCATGAATGTAACGTAACAGAATTATCACTGTTGATTCTCGCTGTCAGAGGCTTGTGTTTGTGTCCTGAAAATAACTCAATGTTGGCCTGTATAGCTTCAGTGATTGCGATTCGCCTGTCTCGGCCTAATCCAAACTCTTTACCCGTCCTTGGGTCCCTGTAGCAGTAATATCCATTGTTTCTTATATAAAGGTTAGGGGGTAAATCCCGGCGCTCATGACTTCGCCTTCTTCCCATTTCTGATCCTCTTCAAAAGGCTACCTGTTACTGGTCGATTTAAGTCAACCTTTACCGCTGATTCGTGGAACAAATACTCTCTTCCATCCTTAACCGGAGGAGGGAATATCCTGCACTCGCGTACCCATCGACGAACTGTTTCAAGGCTCCTTGGGCGTCGCTGGCGTGCGTTCCACTCCTGAAGTGTCAAGTACATCGCAAAGTCTCCGCAATTACTCGCAAGGGAGCGAGTATTGGTTTATTTTCTCCAACAAAAAAGGAGCCGAAGCTCCTTTGATGATTAAAATTCGAATTGTCTCGCCCGAAGGCTTTTCAGCATTGGTTTTGCCCGTTCGAAAAGGGCGCTTGCTTGGTCAAGTCGTGTCGCCTCCCTTAGCAGTACATCTCTGTTTTTCGTCACCGTGTAAAAAGTTTCAAACGCGATGTCATACAGCTTGCTCGTGTATGATGAGTTCAGTTCCTTCAATATCGGGTACAGACGTTTGCAGATGTCCTGCGCATTCTCCATCTGTACCTGCATATAGCAAAGGAGGATGATTTCTTCGTCTGTGAATTGCTGCGCTGGTTGCATGCTGCGAAGTTTCTTTTCGCACTCGATGAAGTATCGGCGTATCTGGCGGCCTTTTTCGTTACGCTCGACCATCGCCGTTTCTTTGGCTGTATCGAGGGTGAGGTGATAGTCTTTGCTACGGCGATCGCCTCCACGTCCTTTGATCCCCCTGTTTTGGTGAACCAAAATGTAATCGACATCAACGGCAAAGCCGTATTCTGTTATGCGATTTTTAATCCATGTAGAGAAGTCACGACGTACTTCCAAAAATTCGTGTAAATCACGGGCATTAACGAGAAGAGTTGTTTCGTTGGATATAGTGCCGTTGAATACGGGGATGAGTTGACTGGTCATTTTTATGTCCTTTGCATTTGTTCAGATAGCCCTGTGTTCAGCAGGGCGGTCAGGTACTTGAACACCGTGCAAAGTCGGCCCGTATCCTTAACCTTTCGGCTGTTTTTCGGTATACGCGCTACCCGACCATATCTGAAAAATGGACATAAAAAATCCGCATGACTGACGGGTGCGGTTTCCGCTTTGCAAGGTGTGTTCAGCACCATGAAGCGGAATATAGCCCCGTTAATGCGGTGTTGTCAAATCATGTAGGCCTTATCTTGCTGTAAGCCGCGCCATTCGGGCTTTTCCCCACATTTGGGGAAAACTATCTTGTCAAAATCATGCAGCCTTTCGCTCTCCTTCGATGAGTTCCTCTATTTTGTGCACTCCAGCCTCGTTGTACCGAAATGTTTCAACCTGCTTGTCATTGTGCGCCGATTTGTCGATGAACCACTTCCCGTACTTTTCTGTTTTGAGCATGTAGGTGTTGGCTATGCGTCCTACCTTGTTGGCTGAAATACCGTAGCGCTGGCCGACTTCCGTAGCAGAGTAGTAGTGCTCTGAGATAGCTGGCAGAGGTACAACATCGCGACCAACAATCGGGTTGAACACTCCAGCTACTGCTGCCTGCTTTGATTCTGAGGACAGATTCGGGAACATATTCACCAGTCGATCCGCCACGTTCAAAGCTATTTCCATGGCTCGCGCACGGTCTAGGCTACTTTCTGGTTGCGGTACTGGTTGAGGATGGTTGGCAACCTTTTCGCGCTGATTGAAGTAGCCGTCCTCCAGTTTTTCGAACACGTCCCATGCCTGATCCGTTTCGAGCATCTTCGCGTGACGGGCGGCTCCGCGCTCTGTCCAGAGGATGAGGTGGCGTGCATTTGGGGCACTTTTCACAAAGTAGTTTAAAGCTACTTTGTGTTTTAGCGCGCGCAGCTCGTCACCAACGACCTTGTAGAAGTGTACCCCCTCAACAAAGCGCGACTTGTTTTCATGATGGTTTTGCCGGATGCGCACAACATCCGTTCCGTACAACTGCGCCAATGTTTGGTGGGTAGTTGTTTTTAAAGTCAGCTGCTAACACATAGCATTGTCGCTCTCCCATTTCTGGCATTCGCTCACTACAGCTTATCCAGGCATCCGGAGTTACCGGCACTGGCTGGGCGGTATAAAGCGGTGTTATATCTGCCCGAAAATTACATGCTTTATGCAGCCGCACCCACCGTTCGACTTCTGCTTTGTCAGAATACATACCAGTGAACGTGTTATATTCACGGTCAATTTGCGTGAAGGTTACCTTCCACGCCACCGGCTCTGCTGTCAGCGATGCCAGAGCAATTTCATAAGCACGGCGTTCAACATTGTCTCGCACATCCAAACTGCTGATACGCTCTTTGATTTCTTTAATCAGTTCTTTGTCGTTCACTTATGCCTCCGATTCCCGGATGTCACCCAAATCAACGCTACAATGCCAACCAGTGCAACGAGCGCAAAACTATCAAGCATCTCCAACCTCTTTAACGGTAACTGTCTGTGCCTCCAGTTCTGCTATGCGCTTTTCTGAGGCTTCAAGTAACGCCTGCTTATCGCGTAGCGCTTCTTCCAGTTCAGCAACATGGCATTCACTATCAATAAGGTTGTTCTCTGCTGCTTCCAGCTCAACACGCAACTTCCCTACCGTTAGCGCAATTTCCTCGTTCTCCTGATCGCGGCTTTTGATGTATTGCAGGTTTCTTTCCCGTTCATCCAGTAGTGCCAGCGCAACATTTGGATTAAAAGCAGCAATAAATTCAGCGTTTGCATAAGCCTGAAC
>NZ_JBQZXE010000146.1:0-8085 GCF_053555855.1 Shigella sp. SIG3 | reverse complement strand
GAAGGTGATTGCGAACCTTGCCTGTTCGGATGGCAGGCTCTGGACGCTGGCGTGAGGGCGGTTGTGCTTTGCGAAGGCGAAATTGATTGTATGAGCTATGCGCAATACGGCATCTCGGCGTTATCCGTGCCGTTTGGTGGCGGGAAAGGCGCTAAGCAACAGTGGATTGAGTTTGAGTATCATAACCTCGACAGGTTTGAGGAAATATTCATCTCGATGGACGTTGATGATGTTGGTCGTGAAGCCGCAAGGGAAATCGCAAGCCGACTCGGTGAACATCGTTGCCGTCTTGTTACTCTGCCGTACAAAGACATCAACGAATGCCTGATGAACGGTGTTACCGAGGATGAAATCTGGCAGTACATCGGCACGGCATCCTACTTCGATCCTGAAGAACTCTACAGTGCGCGAGAGTTTTACCAGGACACTATCAACGCTTTCTACGGCAAGCAGCAGTATCTGTTTAATCCACCGTGGGAATCTCTGGCAGATAAATTCCAGTTCCGTGAGGCAGAGTTGACGCTGGTCAATGGTGTGAACGGTCACGGAAAGGCATGCCCACTGAATGAGCCTATTCTTTTAGCTGATGGGACATGGACTACTCACGGGAATGTAAAAATTGGCGATCAGGTGGCGTCAGTAGACGGCAATCCGTCAACTGTCACTGGGATATTCCCGCAGGGTGTTAGAGATGTTTACCGAGTCACATTTGAAGATGGTCGTTATGTTGATTGCGCAGGCGATCACCTATGGGAGGTCACTAGTCGTGGATTCACGAAAGGCGAGAAACGCCGCGTGATAGATACCTTCGGGTTGAAGCGGTTGAGTGAAACGAAGAGGCACAAAAATGGCGTTAGGATTCCTGAAATAACTGGTGACTTTGGCGACCACTCAGAGCCATTAGCATGGGTTATCGGCTCCCTTCTCGGGGATGGTAGTCTTAGCAATGGGAGCGTGAAGTTTTCAAACGTCGAGCCATACATGATCGAGCGTATGAAGGCTGAACTGCCTGATTACAACTTCTCTGGAGATGGTAAGGACTGGCTGATATCAACGGCGCGTGGTCAGGTAAATCCACTCATGGAGACCCTGCGAGGTTATGGACTAATGGGGTGCACAGCAAAAAACAAATTCATCCCTCGTGTGTTTTTTTCCGCAAATAAATCAACGCGTATAGGCATGCTGTGTGGTCTGCTTGAAACGGATGGGTATGTCGAGAAGGATGGAACGCTTGTTTTTTCCTCAGCAAGTGAAGAACTGCGCAATGGGGTTGTTCAACTGGTTAACTCACTCGGCGGGTCATGCCGGACGCGAGTTAAAACTGGCGTGACATACACATACAAGGACGATAAGCGGCATGGGATGGATTCATACGAGGCAAGAATCAGACTGACAAGAGAAATCAGGGAGGCCATCCGTTCACCACGACTCAATGGCAGATTAACTGCGCATCGATTCGAGGGCTGTGGGGTATTCGTCAGGAATGTTGAAAAAATCGGCAATGCAGAATGCTTGTGTATTATGGTCGATCACCCTCGCCACCTGTATGTAACCAGGGGATATGTGGCGACGCATAACACCGAGGTTGTCGGGCATATGGCACTTGAGGCAATGCGTCAGGGTGTGAAGACGTGCATCGCGTCACTTGAGCTGAAGCCTGGTATTCTCCTTAAGCGACTTACCCGTCAGGCAACGTGCTGCAAGATGCCGCCAGTGCTGGAAATTGACTCTGCATTTAAATTTTATGACGAAAGACTTTGGGTGTTTGGCCTGACTGGAACGGCGAAAGCCGACAGGCTGATCGAAATATTCGACTACGCTCGCCGCCGATACGGGATCCAGTTATTCATCATCGACAGCCTGATGAAATGTGGCATAGGCGACGATGACTATAACGGGCAGAAGGCGTTTGTTGACTCGATTTGCGACTTCAAAAACAAAACAAACTCCCACGTCATTCTCGTTACTCACTCGCGAAAAGGAGACAGCGAAGAAAAACCAACCGGGAAAATGGACGTAAAAGGCTCTGGAGCGATAACAGACCTGACAGACAACCTTTTCATCATCTGGCGTAACAAGGCTCGCGAGAGAGCGTTACAGAGAGTTCAGAGTGGTGAAAAGATGTCAGAGAAGGACGAACAGCTACTGGCATCTCCGGCATCTGTTTTGATGCTTGAAAAACAACGTAACGGCGAAGGTTGGGAAGGTGGTGTCCCGTTGTTCCTTGACGAGCAATCGCACCAGTTCCTGCAACTTGAATCAGGATCGCCATATAGCTACATCGCCAATATGCCGAAATCGGAATATGACGAGGCGTGGCGACAGGAAAACGTGACGGAGTATTAAATGACCATCTACATCACTGAGCTAATAGCAGGCCTGCTGGTAATCGCAGGCCTTTTTATTTGGGGGAGAGGGAAGTGAACGATAGCTACCGACAGTTTGAAAACTGGTGGTCAAAAGACAAAAGCCAGTTCACAGGAGACGATGAATTAAAAGAGTTTGCCTGGGTGATATGGCAGGCACCGCGAGCAGCTATTGAACTGGATATCGACTGGCCCGAATCGAATGACGACTTTTGGAAAGATGGTGAAGAAGGTGCTTATGCGATGGGGCATGAGGATGGGAAGGACAAAACGGTAATTGCAGTAATGAAAGCTATCAGAGCCGCTGGAATTAAAGAGAAGAATTTTCGATGAAGCAAACAATCTTCCTCCGAACTAAGCAACAACAGCAAGCCGCAATAAATGCCATCCTCTCAACTCCTCTCGATAAAGACAAGCCAGTCACCATCCGCATTACTGACTACAAGCGAAATCTTGACCAGAACGCAAAATTTCACGCGATGCTGGCGGATATCGCTCGTCAGGTTCAATGGTGCGGCAAATGGTTAAAACCAGAACAATGGAAGGTTTTGTTGATCAGCGGTCATGCAGTGGCAACAAAACAGGAAGCTGATGTTTTGCCCGGCCTTGAAGGAGAATGCGTCAACATTCGCGAAAGCAGCGCGCAGATGAGCGTGAAGCGCATGGCAAGTCTGATCGAGTACACAACAGCCTGGGCTATTGGTCAGGGTGTCAGATTTACCGACAGGAGGTATGAATGAGGCGACAGCGACGAAGTTTCACCGACATCATCTGCGAAAACTGCAAATACCTTCCAACGAAACGCTCCAGAAATAAACGCAAGCCAATCCCAAAAGAATCTGACGTAAAAACCTTCAACTACACGGCTCACCTGTGGGATATCCGGTGGCTAAGACATCGTGCGAGGAAATGACTATTTATCCGGTGCGCCGCCAGAATGACGGCGCGGTGTGGTTAAACGAAGCGGATCTGGAGTTTTTTTCCAGTAGCGCGGGCGAATTTTTTTAGTGTGGCAAATGATGGGCCGCTGATACCTGATGCGAGATTACTTTCCATTCTGGTGATCGCGGTCGCTTTTGTTCCCATTCGCTCGGCAACTTCAGCCTGAGTTAAGCCAGCTTCTTTGCGTGCTGCCAGCATTTCATCAAGCAGTGCGAATTCGTCAGCGATAGCGTCGTATTCTGCTTTAAAAGCCGGGTCTTCCATCCATTTGGCTGCCATTTCGTCGTGTGTCATGGTGGGGAGAGTGCGTTTACCAGTCATGCTTAACCTCCTTCATTCTGGTTTCAGCTTTCTTGCGTTCGGCTGGCGGTGTTTTCTGCGTTTTCTTTACAAAACTATGCAGCATGATGATGCGTTTCCCTGTCAGAGTGCAGTAAAAAACACGCGCGATCCCATCGTTGCCTTTAATTCTGAGTTCGAAAAGCCCGTCACCAAAGGCGCTGGTGTGAGGTTCTCCGAGATTGCTGCCGTATACCTTCATGCGTTCAACAAGATGCTGGTATCTGGCACGCATACTCAATGGAAGCTGATCGACCTCCAGTCGGACCTCTTCACTGTAGTATTCGATAGTGTAGTTCATACAGCAAAACATAACAAAATCGTTATATCTGCACAATATATTGATTCTGCAATTTCGGGACGTTACACTGTCTCTGCACCTTATAAAGCGGGTGCCGGGATTGGCGTCCTGAAATTCAATATAGAGCATAACCGCGCTCATGCGGTTTTTTCGTGTCATGAGCATTGCTACGCCCAAATTATGGTGGGGCGTGCAGGGGCATCGCAAGATGCGCCGGGTTCTATGTTGACCGGTTACGCCAACCCTGTACGTCTCACCACCTCTGTGATTGGCGTCCCATGTGGTGAGTTCTTTGAATTCAACATAGGGGCTGTCACCATGACTACTCTCCCAACCCTCTCTCAACCTGAAATTGCCATCGTTGATGGTCAGGCTGTTACTTCATCCCTGGCTGTTGCCAACTTCTTCTCTAAACGTCATGACGATGTTCTGAAAAAGATCCGCATTTTGGATTGTTCTCCAGAGTTTTGTGCCCGCAATTTTGCGGAGACATCAATTTTGGTACGCCAGCCCAACGGCGGTACTCGCAAACTTCCCTGCTACCAAATTACCCGCGACGGCTTCGCCTTCCTTGCTATGGGCTTCACTGGTAAACGTGCCGCCCGGTTCAAAGAGGCATACATCAATGCCTTTAACCAGATGGAGAGGAGCTTATCAGGAGCTGGTGCGGCTGACATGTCATCTGTCGCACAAAACGCCAGAGGCGTATACCTGCATTTGCGTGAAATCCATCAAATCTGGACAAGCCAGCTTTACCCAATGCTTAAGGCCGTTGAATCTCCGCTGGCTGGCAAACTGTACGACCGTGTAGGTGATGCTGTTTTTGGTGCTGCACTTGTTGATTCCAGGCTGAATGGTTCTGACAAGGAGGTGCTCCCATGATCCGCCACATCGTTAATTTCCTGTATCACCGATACAACCATTGCCCCCGTGTGGGGCAGTGGTTCACCACCAGCAACGGCTACGTTCTGCGGGTTTGCCTGGTCAGTACCGAAAGCCAGAAGGTTGTCTGCCAGGTTCAGGGACGTACTCATACCCTGAGTTATCCGCTGGTGGCGTTTCAGCCCGGAAAAATGTTTAAACGCCTGGGAGGTGGCTATGCGTCCGTCTGATCTTCTGCTCGATTTTGGACATCCGGTTGCTTATTACCCTGGGCTCGTTAAATACATGGGAAGTCCGCACGCTGTTATTTTCTTTGGTCAGATTTTTTACTGGTAGGATAAAGCACATGCAGCGGAAGGCGTACATAAAACGCGTGAAGAGATACAACACGAAACCGGACTTACATTTGAACAACAGGCTGTAGCGCGTAAGCATCTTGTGTCCAGAGGCATTTTGGTTGAAACCAACAAGCGTCTTGAGCACAAAATGTTCTACCGTATAGATTGTGAGCGCCTTAATGAAATTATCAATGAAAACAATCAGTTTCCCGAAATGGGGAAACCCGTTTTCGGGAAACTGTAAAACCCAATTTCGCGGAGGAGGGAAAGCCTTCACCGCGGACACGGGAAACCCCTCGCCGCGGAGAAGGGAAAACCAATTTCGATCTTACAGAGAATACAACAGAGATTACTTCAGAGAATACTACAGAGAGTAAAAACACTATTGGCGCATCTGCTGACGCGTCTGCACCAGCGCGTTCTTCCCGACAGGAATATTCACCGGAATTTGAACAGGCCTGGCAGGAATATCCAAAACGTGCTGGTGGTAACTCAAAATCCGCAGCCTTCAAAGCCTGGAAAGCCCGGCTCAGGGAGGGAATAAAACCTGAAGCCATGCTTGATGGCGTGAAACGCTATGCTGCCTGGGTACGTGCCACAGGAAATACCGGCACACAGTTCGTGAAGCAGGCTGCGACGTTCTTTGGACCCGATCGTCACTTCGAAGACTTCTGGCAACAGCCAGCCGCTCCCGGAGGTGGGCGACAGCGACAGGTCGATGTCCTGGCTGGCCTGGGAGCCATGTCTGACAAATTCGGTAAATCCAGTGACAAACTGACATTCTGAGGTGACAGCGATGATGACGTTTAACCTGCGTGAACAACAAAAAAGACTACAGGCGCGAATGGATGAGTTACGGGCAGAGATTGCATTTGCTCAGAAGGGCGAAAAGCCATGGCCTTATCGTTCCTGCCTGATGCGTGAAGGTCGCGGATATTGCGAAAAACATGGCGAATATCACACGCATATACTGGTGTGGAGCGATCGTAATGGCGAGGACAGAGAAAAAATTTCATGCTGCCCTGACTGCTTAATCGCTGAGGCCAACGATTTGACCATGGAGCTGTCGTCCATCAAGGCGGAAGAGCTGACTGATAACGCCGGAATTGCCCTGCGTTTTCGGGACTGCGAGTTTGATAATTATCTGGAGGTTAATCCTGGCGCAGCCAGAAATCTTGCGGCCTGTCGCCGCTATGCGGAGAATTGGCCAGATATGCTGGAGAACGGTACCAGTCTTGTTATGACCGGCAGTTGTGGTACCGGAAAAAATCATCTGGCTGTGGCTATGGCAAAACACATCATCCGTAACTATCTGGCCAGTGTGGAGATCACCGACGTGATGCGCCTTACCCGTGCTGTGAAAAATTGCTGGCGGAATGACAGCGAAAAAACAGCGGATGAAGTTATTGAGCGTTATGCGTCAATGGATTTGCTGATCATCGACGAAGTTGGCGTTCAGTTTGGCAGCGCGGCTGAAATGGCTATTTTGCAGGAAATTATCAACGCCAGGTACGAAAGTATCTTGCCCACCATTCTGATCAGTAACCTCTCACCGGAAGAGTTGTGGGCGTTCATCAGTCCCCGAATTGCCGACAGGATCACAGACGGGGGACGCAACTGGTTGTCGTTTAACTGGCCCAGTTACCGTTCTCGTATCAGAGGTGTGGCTGCATGACAACTCCAGTATGGCGTAACGATGACCTTGAAGGCGCTGTCATCGGCGCGTTCTTTCTGCGCGGAGCAGATCCTGAAGTGATGGATATTCTGGCCACACTGCCAGCGGACGTTTTTTCTGTACGAGCGTATCAGGATATCTATACAGGCATCTGCAGACAGGCCCGTGTTTCAGGAGTGATTGACCCCGTGCTGTTGTGTAATGAGATGCCGGAACTTGCCCCGGTGATTACTGATACCGGGCGTAAAACCTGGGTGAAGTCTTCACTGGAGCACTATGTTGCAGCGTTGCGGCGCAATGCCGCACTGCGCAATGCAGAAAAAACACTGAATGAGGCGCTGCAGAAATTACGTGATGCGCATACCTGTGAAGCAGCTGAAGATGCCCTGAAGGATGCGCAGAACATGATGGTCACACTGTCGACAGGAAAGGGCGTCATTCAGCCGGTACATATTGATGATGTGCTTCCGGAAGTGGTTGAGCGTGTTGAATGCCGGAATCAGGGGCTGGAGAAATCCAGGACGTTGATGACCGGTATTGATGAACTGGACGCAAAAACAGGCGGTATGGAGCCCGGAGACCTGGTATTCATTGCCGCCCGTCCTTCGATGGGGAAAACCGAACTTGCGCTGGACATCATCGACAAGGTGACTGAGCAGGGGCATGGTGTGCTTCTGTTCACCATGGAGATGGCGAACATCCAGATTGGTGAACGTATGGTGTCTGCGGCTGGAGGGATGCCAGTATCACGCCTGAAATCTGTGGCTCACTTTGAAGATGAAGACTGGACGCGTTTCTCACAAGGGGTGGGGCGGATGACCGGGCGCAATATCTGGATGGTGGACCAGGCGAACCTGGCCATTGATGAGATATGCGCAACAACGAAACACCACCTGATTAAATATCCGGAAACGGCGCTGGTGGTGGTTGATTATCTCGGGCTGATAAAAACCCGAACCACGGGGCGTCATGACCTTGCCGTGGGTGAAATCTCAAAGGGGCTTAAAGGCCTGGCAAAATCCGGTGGTTTTCCGTTGATTGCGCTGAGCCAGCTCTCCCGCGGTGTGGAGTCCAGACCCAATAAACGTCCCATGAACTCAGACCTGAAAAATTCCGGAGAAATAGAGGCGGATGCAGACATCATTCTGATGCTTTACAGGGATGAAGTGTACAACCCGGATACGCAGGCCAGGGGCATCGCAGAAATCAATATCACGAAACAACGTAACGGTTCTCTGGGAA
>NZ_JBQZXE010000145.1:0-8148 GCF_053555855.1 Shigella sp. SIG3 | reverse complement strand
ACAGGATAATCCTTAAAAATCACAAATGATTTAACTAATGCATTGAGAATGATGACGGCTCGGTCAACAAGTCATCAACAGACAATAACCACGTAATCATGCTTCTCTGACATTTTATCGGAGAAGCAATGACTCTTTGTCTCAGTACCCTCCTCCTTTTTAAAAGGCAGATTTCAGTCGCTAATACAACACATTTTTAAATACACTTTAACCTGGTTCATTATTACACATCTAAAACATCACAAAAATATTACTTCACACACTATCGGAGAACATAATAACTTTTTAAAATGAGCGCTTTTTGATAGTTGTTAACGTTTTCCTTTACGATACTATCACTGCCCTTTTTTTATACACAAATATTACCGGGTGGAAATGAAAGGGAATTTAAAGGTAATTATATCAGGAAGATATAACGCATTATATTTATTGTGTGTAGAAGAAAATCCATTCCTGTTCTAATTATCCAATTTAAAAACATTAGCATAAAACAGATGATGAATAAGGAATGTTATGTCAATTGACTTTACCCTAGGTATAATAAATACATATCACGGCGATATTTATAACTGCACAACAAATACCGATAATGTTAAAACGCCAGACACACCGAAGTGGCCTTATGATAATTGGGAAGAACAACAACCCATTAATTCCACATTCTCTGGAGAAGGATACAACCCTGAACAATTTGATTTAGCGCAACAACAACTCCAACAAATTAATGCATGCCACACGAACACCACATATACAAATGCAGACTACTCAAAAGTTGTGGTTCAACTTGTAAGTCTTATTAATAACATTGAAACGATAAGTTCGACACCACTTACGCAACAGACACAATCAATACTTAATCAGATTCATAACATTAGATACGAAAAGGATAAGGATTCTGTATGTCAAATCATTGTTGTCGTTAATCCAGAACCCAACAATCCAATCATAACTAAAATTCTCGTAGAAGAAGGAATACCCGAAAGATTCAGTGTCCAAACCGTTTCTTCCGATAATAAAAATTTTGCTGGGCAACGAGCTGACTTACCAACCGATATAAGAGACATTCAAAGCTTGTACTTAAAAATGGCGAAGCTGTATATTGAGCACAGTAAAAATGAAAATAGGATGGAAGCCCTTGCTGGATGCGACTTTATTGATTTCAACATGACAGGGCAAGATATGTCCAAGCTAGTCCTAACCTTATCAAAATTTTATTTTGAAGATCTACTTAATATAAATTTCACTGACGCAAATTTATTTAACACTATTTTTTCACACAAGGAAAATCCCATCCCCAAACTACATAAATATGAACAACATCTTGACAAACAAATCAATGGCTTGTTTTCTACATTGTTAACTATTAATGACAACTCTTTACGCGCGAAAGCGGAAATTGCTTCGAGAATAATTGATTTCTTAGAGGCAAAGGTAGTGAATCTTTCATTTGATGACATATTAAAATATAAGCAAGAGTTCAAAAAAATATGTTATAAACAACTTCAAGAGTTTACAACACCCTCTCTATACAATAAAATTCAAAAATGGGCAACAATGTCTAAAAATGAATTCATAGCATTTCATTACGAGACACTTCAACCCGAAAAGATTTCATACCCCTTTTATTTAAAGAGAGATCTGCCTAATGAAAAAGATATAAATTATGGGGTGGAAATAGAAATACCATCTGGCAAAAGAATTCGCTTATCAAATCATTATCAGAATATAATACCATAATATTGATTATTAGCACTTTATAATCATTGAATAAAAATAGATTTTATGTAATTTTAAAACAAAGGGTTATATTATTGGGCGATGGATACTCATACCACGCCCCAAAATAACGGAATTGAACTAAACAGAAGGGATATAAACATCAGACAGGTTTACGTTACTATCAGGCATATCACCTCAGAATCAGATGAAAACTATAAAGAAATATCTATTATGGTTTTAATATTTGTTGATAAGGATAGTAACATGAACATGACAAAAGGTGCACTCATCCTCAGCCTTTCATTTTTGCTTGCCGCATGTAGTTCAATTCCGCAAAATATCAAAGGCAATAACCAACCTGATATTCAAAAAAGTTTTGTTGCTGTTCATAACCAGCCGGGGTTATATGTTGGTCAACAAGCGCGCTTTGGTGGGAAGGTTATCAACGTTATCAATGGCAAAACGGATACGTTGTTAGAAATCGCTGTATTACCGTTGGATAGCTATGCGAAGCCTGATATTGAAGCCAACTATCAGGGCCGACTGCTCGCCAGACAAAGCGGCTTCCTTGATCCAGTGAACTATCGTAATCACTTTGTTACCATCCTCGGTACCATTCAGGGTGAACAACCAGGCTTTATCAATAAAGTCCCGTATAACTTCCTGGAAGTGAATATGCAGGGCATCCAGGTGTGGCATTTGAGAGAAGTGGTTAATACCACCTATAACCTGTGGGATTACGGCTATGGTGCATTCTGGCCGGAACCGGGCTTGGGTGCGCCTTACTACACCAATGCGGTGAGTCAGGTAACACCTGAGCTGGTCAAATAACACCACCGAAAGATGCAGATGCTTTCTCAGCATCTGCATCATGTATTACATAAAATTAATATACAGTAAGCTAACTATTATTATTATAAGCCCTGTCCTGTTAATTACCTTTGGCAAACTGATTATAAAGTTAATGTCCGCACCAGGAGTCGGTTATGTTTCTTATAATTACCAGGGATACGATGTTCTTCACCGCGATGAAAAACATTCTGAGTAAAGGTAATGTCGTTCATATACAGAACGAAGAAGAGATCGACGTAATGTTGCATCAGAATGCCTTCGTCATTATTGATACATTAATGAATAATGTATTTCATTCTAATTTTCTCACTCAAATTGAACGATTAAAACCTGTCCATGTCATTGTTTTCTCCCCCTTTAATATTAAACGCTGTCTGGGGAAAGTACCGGTGACCTTTGTTCCGCGGACTATCACTATCATTGATTTTGTCGCACTCATCAATGGCAGTTACTGCTCTGTGCCTGAAGCGAATGTGTCACTTTCGCGCAAGCAACATCAGGTTCTGAGCTGCATTGCGAATCAAATGACAACTGAAGATATTCTGGAGAAACTGAAAATATCGCTAAAAACGTTCTACTGCCATAAACACAATATCATGATGATCCTCAATCTTAAACGGATCAATGAGCTGGTACGCCATCAGCATATTGATTATCTGGTGTGAATTTCAGGCTTACGGTGAGTCTGGCTACGCTGCCACACAGATTAGCTAATTGAAACGCCTTTCACCCCTGCCATACCTTTTAATAATCGCAACAGGTCTTCTACCAACGTTGTGGCATGAAGCTGGATATCAATGGCGACCACTTCATGATCTTCATTTTCCTGCAACGAAACTAAATCAGTTTTTATTTTTTGCTGCTTAAACCAGTCGAGCATTGATACCGTATTACCGTTCACTAATGTCAGCTGTAAATGGTAATTTTTGTTCATCAGGCGGAAGGTTAATTGATGGAAGACTTCCAGCACCAACAAGGTCATCACTGAACCATAAATACCCAGTTCGTACATACCGCTGCCAATAACCATACCTATGCGGCGGTCACCCAGATATCCGCTGCCGTCGTCAGACCTACAATATTTTGGTTACGAACGAGAATGTTACCTGCACCGATAAACCCGACGCCCGTCACCACCTGAGCAGCAATACGGCTGGGGTCGAGTCCGACGTGATCTAAAGACAGCACGTCAGCAAAACCATATTTCGAAACAATCATAAACAGGGCGCTTCCCATGCCAATTAATACATGTGTGCGTAACCCTGCTCCTTTGCCGCGCATTTGCCTTTCCATGCCAATAGCGCCACAGGCAATTGCCGCGAGTATAAGACGTATAATTAATTCTGCTGTCATATAAAAATGCAAAAAGGAGCAGCAAGATGGCTCAACTTGCTACTCCTTTTTACTTGTACCTCATTAATTCGGCAAGTCATTAGATGCTTGATTTTTGAAGGTATACAAATTTTTCTGCGGGTTTTTCTTACAGTATTCGATCACTTTAGGAATTTGAGTGAGATCGGTTTCATTTAAAGTAACGGTATCGCCACCTTTATATACTGTTTCTTCATGCAGCATCCACCATGCAACCGGGGTCATTGCTTTTGGATTCAGATCAATAAATTCCTGGCAGGTCATATCTTTAGCGGATTCATTGGCTGCCAGCGCAGATTGTGCGTTCACCAGTGACAAAGCCGCTACAGCGCCCATAAAAATAAACGCTTTACGGAGAGATGAAATATTCATTTTGTAACCCATTCAATATAGAGATTATATATGAACAGGAGGAATAGCTGCTTTTAAAGAAGATATTCCGGCCTGTTCAATATGCAAGGAAGTACGATGTAACGCATTCCCGGAATTACATATCTTTCTTAATTTTGTCCCATTCGCCTTTAACTTTATCTTTAAAGTTGGCTTGTTTATCCTGAGTACAAGCCTGAACGATAGCTGGGGTTACGGTTGCAATACCCTGAACATCTAAAACCGCATCTTCTGGTTTATCTTTGTTGTTCAGCGCTTCAGCAAAACCAACTGCAGTTGGCTGGAAGGATTCGTCCACAGCCAGGAAATCTTCACAGGTCCATGAGTTGACCGGTTTTTTGTTATCAGCTGCTTTTTGCGCATCCGCTGCATTGCTCACAACTGGCAGAAGAAGCAGACCACCAAGAATAACGCCTAATACTTTTTTCATCGTAATATCCTCAACTATAAAGTGAAAGAGCCGTCACGAATCAATTTCGACACTGAGGTTATAACCTGGTTTTCTGTATATGTCATGTTGATGGAAAATATCAAAATCAGATATTTTTATTTCAATACAATGAGTTACAGATGCATCAGATACTGCAATTAGGAAATTTTTATTAAATCGACTGCATTCTTAGACGCGTTTTTGGCATAGATTGATAGCAGGGGATTTTCTTCTTAATTTTATAGGGTGGTTCTATGTTATATATAGATAAGGCAACAATTTTGAAGTTTGATCTGGAGATGCTGAAAAAGCATCGCAGAGCAATCCAGTTTATTGCCGTGCTGCTGTTTATCGTCGGGTTGCTGTGTATCAGTTTCCCGTTCGTCTCTGGCGATATTTTAAGCACAGTAGTGGGTGCATTATTAATCTGCTCGGGTATTGCGCTTATTGTCGGGTTATTCAGCAACCGCAGTCATAATTTCTGGCCGGTATTATCCGGTTTCCTCGTCGCAGTCGCCTATTTATTGATCGGCTATTTCTTCATCCGTGCACCGGAGCTGGGCATTTTTGCCATTGCGGCATTTATTGCCGGTTTGTTCTGTGTTGCAGGGGTTATTCGCCTGATGAGTTGGTATCGTCAGCGTTCAATGAAAGGCAGCTGGCTACAGCTCGTTATTGGTGTGCTGGATATCGTCATTGCCTGGATATTCCTTGGTGCAACGCCGATGGTGTCTGTAACGCTGGTTTCCACACTGGTGGGAATTGAACTGATATTTAGCGCCGCCAGCCTGTTCAGCTTCGCCAGTTTGTTCGTTAAGCAGCAATAATTACCCCGGTTGTCACCCGGATCATAGTCACTTGATGTGACTATGATCCGATTAATACTCTCTCCGCTACGCAGTGTTGTAGATCAATTGCGCACTATCATTGAAATAATTACCTGCTAGTGATTATTTCAACCTACTGAATTTCATCTAATTTTTTTCACTCCATGGCAAATTAGCCATTTCAAACATTATCATGGCTGATATTTTCCGTAGTCAGGTTTAATGTTTTAAAAGTGCTGTGGGAAAGTGAACAAAGAGTTCCGTAAGCGTTGATGCTATGGGCGGTTAAATAAGTAATCCGGGTTCATTTTTTTGCAACTGGCGTTGATTACATTGCATAAATATCCGTGTCTCCAGACGCTATATAAAAACCTGAAGACATAAATGCGTTATTTACTCAGGTAATTTCAATGCGTTAAAAGAAAGCTGGCAATCCAATTGCCAGCTTAAGTCGAAACAAGGAGACTCGATATTTAAATCGGATTACATTTTAACTTTAGTAATATTCTTCAGAGATCACAAACTGGTTATTGATAACTTATTCTTGGGCAGTAATCCGCAAACGTTAACTTTTTGTTTACTATTTACAAGCTGATAACAACCAGGAATCTTACTTAGGATCAATATATGGAGTGCGTGATGGATAAATCTGAAGTATTGATTAGTGTTAATAGACGTATTAGTTCACGAAGGGCAAAGTTCTTATAGGCGTTTACTATATTGAACAACGATTCGGACAAGGATGTAAATAATGAAAAGGATGACATGTTCGAAACAATAACGGCTAAGGAGCAAGTTATGATTTTTCTCATGACGAAAGATTCTTTTCTTTTACAGGGCTTTTGGCAGTTGAAAGATAATCACGAAATGATAAAAATCAATTCCCTGTCAGAGATCAAAAAAGTAGGCAATAAACCCTTCAAGGTTATCATTGATACCTATCACAATCATATCCTTGATGAAGAAGCGATTAAATTTCTGGAGAAATTAGATGCCGAGAGAATTATTGTTTTGGCACCTTATCACATCAGTAAACTAAAAGCTAAAGCGCCTATTTATTTTGTTAGCCGCAAAGAAAGTATCAAAAATCTTCTTGAGATTACTTATGGTAAACACTTGCCCCATAAGAATTCACAATTATGTTTTTCACATAATCAGTTCAAAATTATGCAACTGATTCTGAAAAATAAAAATGAAAGCAATATCACGTCGACGCTCAATATTTCGCAACAAACATTAAAGATTCAGAAATTCAACATTATGTACAAGCTGAAACTAAGACGTATGAGCGACATCGTCACCCTGGGTATCACATCTTATTTTTAGTCAGGACATAAGCAACTGAAATTGATGGCTGGCATGACGAGGGATGCAGATGCTGATTTCATTACCCCCGGTGATTACTAAAGGAGAGGCTAAAACGACTTGATTCCCCTGGTATGTGTATCCACCAGTAGAACCCTTCGTTGCCCGAATGCTGGCAGGAACTGTTGGCAGAACGGCAACATTTTTTTTGTCGTTGACCTCACCATGTCGATCACTGTGCCTGTATCCCACCTTACTGGCTGACAACCCCACTATGCCGCTGGTCTGTAAATCCCTCATATCTCTCCTCGCGCGCAATTTAAAGAACCGTTATTTCTCAAGAATTTTCAGGGACTAAAATGAACAGAAGAAGAAAGCTGTTAATACCGTTGTTATTCTGCGGCGCGATGCTCACCGCCTGCGATGACAAATCGGCGGAAAACGCCGCCGCCATGACGCCTGAGGTCGGTGTCGTCACACTCTCCCCTAGTTCGGTCAATGTGTTGAGCGAATTGCCCGGTAGAACCGTTCCTTATGAAGCTGCCGAGATACGTCCCCAGGTGGGCGGTATTATCATTAAACGCAACTTTATCGAAGGCGATAAAGTGAACCAGAGCGATTCGCTGTATCAGATTGATCCTGCACCTTTACAGGCCGAGCTAAACTCCGCCAAAGGCTCGCTGGCGAAAGCGCTCTCTACCGCCAGCAATGCCCGCATCACCTTTAACCGCCAGGCATCGTTGCTGAAGACCAACTACGTTAGCCGTCAGGATTACGACACCGCGCGCACCCAGCTGAATGAAGCAGAAGCCAATGTCACCGTCGCCAAAGCGGCTGTTGAACAGGCGACGATCAATCTGCAATACGCGAATGTCACCTCGCCGATTACGGGCGTCAGCGGGAAATCGTCGGTGACCGTCGGCGCACTCGTTACCGCTAATCAGGCAGATTCGCTGGTTACCGTACAACGTCTGGACCCGATTTATGTCGATCTCACGCAGTCGGTGCAAGATTTCTTACGCATGAAAGAAGAGGTCGCCAGTGGGCAAATCAAACAGGTTCAGGGCAGTACGCCAGTACAGCTCAATCTGGAAAATGGTAAACGTTACAGCCAGACCGGCACGCTGAAATTCTCCGACCCGACGGTTGATGAAACCACGGGCTCCGTGACGTTACGGGCGATTTTCCCCAACCCAAATGGTGACTTGCTGCCTGGCATGTATGTCACGGCATTAGTGGATGAAGGTAGCCGCC
>NZ_JBQZXE010000144.1:0-8170 GCF_053555855.1 Shigella sp. SIG3 | reverse complement strand
TGCATAATGCGCCTGGGATTAATGGCGGGTGCTTTTAGGAATGAAAGAAAATGCAAGCAATAATATAATAATGGCCTAATTTCTTTGAACATCATTAAGCATATCATCATCGTCTATTTGCCAGAATCCGTCGACTTATAATCGCCAGAACGGCATATCAGGACGGTGCTGCGAACGCTGTGGCCCAAAACGTTCCAGTAAACTGTGTAGATGTTCGTAGATTTCCGAGCCATAATCGAAAAGGCGCGGATGTCTATTAAGGCATCCGGCTAATCTGTAAGCAATAACAACGGTTTATGCGGTGCGCGTTTTTCACCCTTGTGCCAGATTATTATATTGGCAATTGCCTGCTGTTCGAGCCCGCAAGTGAAGAGATATTACCTTGATCTCATTTGTTTTTTGTTGTCTACTCTGAGAACGAACAAGGACATCCCCCATGAATAAACTCCCCGCTCACCTTTCGCGCCAAAACTGCAAAATTGCTTCTACAAATCTGTCAGAAATAATCCCCCGACGGGCTGCCGTGCTGAAATGACTGCTTCGCAGTGCCGTCGTCCAGTTCTCCGGTGACCGGTACGCTGAACCGTAATATCCCGTGCTTAAATCGTCCGGGTCTTCATCAGGCGCGTTCGTCAGTCCTCTTTCACCTTGTTGCTGGAAGTCGACGAAAATAATATTGGCTAAAACATTATTTTGATAATTGCCATAAATAGCTTCATACGAATGCGGGAAATTTTCTTTCCAGTACCAGGTGGTATCGCCGCAAAACCACGGCGCGTCAGTAATATTATTAAGCTGAGAATGGTATTGTTTTAGATCCCTACGAAAGGCTTCAACCATATGATTAAAGTGTTGAGGGTGTGACGCGTAGTCACTGGTCATTAAGTCAAATTCGCCTTGCATCCAGCATACGCCGAGGAATTTGTTCTGCGGATTTTTTGCCAGTGCGGCTCGCGTTCTGCTGACTAAATCCTGGTACAGCGGAGTATCCGTTCCCCAACGACAAGCATCATGGCTGGCTCCGTGCCGTTCTGAATATGTCCCTTCGCTGCCCGCGGTAAAAGCCGATCCGCCACGGCAACACGGAACGATAAGAATCCCTGCATTATCAGGAATGAAGGGCAGTAATTTCCGTGCAATATGCAGTGCCTGGCCAACGGTGCCGTACTGTGTTTGATGATTCGTTGCCAGAGGATGGTGATAACCCTGCATATCCTGAACATCGTGTGGGCAGTGAGTCAGTGGAATAATGTCGTTAAAGTGACATGGCGGGCCTCCGGGATGCGTATGCGCAAATCTCGCTAATTGTTTAATTCTGGAATGAGGCGCATCTTCCCTGTCCGGTAATGGCAGTCCTTCGCCATACGCCATGGCATTAGACTGACCAGCAACGGTAAGAACATAGTAATAATCGGGCGATATTATTGCGTTCATATAATTTTCGCGTAATACAAATGACAAATTGATAGCAGGGCCCCTTTACCGGGGCCCTGAAGCGTTAGTTTTGTACTGTGACTTTATTATCCTTCACAGAAATTAAAACTGAATCCGTCACCGCTTTGCCGCCTGCAGTTTCACCGCCAATAATTAATAAACTATTATTCCAGGGCAATGATACTCCGTAGGCCCGACCTTGCGATAATTCACCCGATTTATCCCATTTCCCGTTATGCCAAAGATGAATATCAGTGCTATATGATTTTTTCAGGCCTTCATGCGCATAGTTCTTACCGTTCTGGTAATTTTCTCGTGAACCTTTGAATCCGGCCCCTCCGGCAAATATAAGAGAATCATTGCTTATCCCCGCAAAACCGCCAGCGACGCCATCTGGTGATGAGACGGGATCAAGCTTATTCCATTTTAAATTATTACCGGTGAAATCAAGTTCAAATACGGCATCCGTTCGCAATCCTGGTTTGGCTTCGCCATTAATAAGCCAGGTTTTATCACCTTTATTCACAACCGCCGCACCAGCCGTTCCGTACCAGGGCGATTCGCCAGCGTAACTCCATTGCTGTGTTGAGGGATCAAAAGACAACAGAAACTTATTGAAGAAATAATATTCTTCTTTTTTGTCAAAATAGTGGGCGTTGATTTTATCTATAGCGGTTGAATCTTTTCCAGCCTCGTTGAGATCTTCAAAATAGCCATTGAAGATATTCTGGTTAACACCGCCAGTAACATAAGCCTTGCCGTTGTGTACAAAAGTCACATGACCCGCCATGCCCATCGGCGCGTGCGACATCAATTTAACCCAGCGATTGGTTTTGGGGTTGTATTTGTGTACGTCATTAAATACCTGAGTCAATCCCTCGCTGTTTTTGCCAATGCCGCCAAACACATACAGATTGCCATCAATAAATGCAGAGGTTGCTTGCTCTCTCGGTCCACCAGGGAATGCAGCTAACGCAGTCCATTTTTTATCTTTGGCCTGTGTATCTAGCTTGTACCATGCTGTACCTGCGCTACCTAAACCAATGTAGACAGTGTCGTTATCAATTGCTCCGGTACCACTTTTAAATGGCACAGGAGTTTCCGGTAATACAGACGCGTTTGCGGCAAATGAAGCCATCATGATAGCAAGCGCCATTATAGTTTTATTCATTGTGACTGTCTCCTGTCTACTACAGTTTAAATGACACACCAATGCGATAACTGTTTTCCGATAAATTATCTCTGCCGTTGTAAACACCCTGGCGGTCAAGGTAGTCATATTCTATGTATGGCGTAATATCGGGCGTCATATGGTATTGTAGAACAAAGGCATTTTCCGTCGCCCATTTCTTGTGGTTTGCATAGCGATAATCATTCTGTTTGCTGTATAGCGTCGTTTGCCATGCGAAGGTGAAATCACTATTAATATGGTAAGTGACATATCCATCCCAACGATGAACGTTATCACGAGACATATCACCGGATAAGTCTTGTTGTCGGTAAGCTTTCCAGTCGTAACGATAGCGAATGCCAAAATTAAGATCTTTTGTCGCGTCCCAGGACAGTTTTACGTAGGGTCCGTAGCGTGTGCCGTTGCTGCTAAAATGCGTTAACATTCCCGGGCGCACCGTCCATTGATCATCAAGTTTAATTGCGTAATTAACTTCAACCTGAACATCATTGAGTGCGGCATTTTCCTTTTTATTATCATGAATGGTATTCCAGGTATTACTTTCCATGCTTGCCCACCATCCATTTTGCCATCCCTCACTGACTTTGAGTCGAGTCTCATAGGCGTGGCTTCCACTACGATATCCACCACGTACGTCCAGTGTCGCAGCCTGAGAAATTAATGGGGACGAAAAGCACAGTAATAATACGCCAGAAAGTATTTTAGCCTTTTTCATAAATTTCACTCATTTGTAGGATACAGAAAGCAATACAAAGCCCGCATAAACAATTAGCATTTATGTTGTGTAATATTTTTTTGCCAGGCTTATAGTGTCTTTGGCAACGGGTAACTGTATTTTATATTTTTTGTATAAGGTCTCCTGTGAAAATTCTCTTTTAACATTATTTAAATAAACAGAGATCCAGATTAAATACCTGAGTATAAAATCTCTTCTGATTTTTAATTGATTTGAATATTCGTAAGTTATATCACTTACTCAACCCATTTTACCCAGAGTCATAAAATAGAGTGTCTGTTGATCTCATTTTCATATTCCTTTCAGACTGAAGTGCATTTTCATCACCCGATGTGAAAGAACTGAAGTGATGTTTGCCATAGATTACGAGATGCCCAGTCTCATTGACTATCGTGGTGCATCTTTATACCTGTTATACCAGATCAAAAATCACGCAATCCATACAACAAAACCAGATTTGCAATTCGCGTCACAAAATATGTCGATCTTTTTCTAAGAAGAAGATGCCATATGAAGCCAGACGAACACTTGCGGTGGTCTTCAAAAACTAAAGATTTTCTTTTAACTATATGTTTTATAAAAAATTTATTTAGAATCTAAACAAAGAAAGATTTGCAAGCTAACTCAGTGAGAGTGGTGAAAATAAGGGTTTACTCGCCATCAGGCTGAGCATAATTCTCATCATGAAATATGTTTCTTGGTTTGTGGCTTGTAACTGGTCACTCCTGATGTCGATCTGGAGAGGCTTGTTGATGTTGGTGTTTTCAGGATGATGTTTCACTTAGTTTGTTTGCCGTATCGCCCGGCGAATAGCTGTGATTGAGGAAGGCTTAAGTCGTAGTGACCAAAGCTATATTTACCAACGGATGTAGATGAAAAAGCGTCGCCTGCGTTCCCCCATATCTCCAGGATAAAAAGGAATGTAACAATCTCATGGCCTAAGCTGACGAACCAGGCAGGAATAATCGCTAGGGATCTAAGAATTAGCATGATAATAGCCACTAAGAAATTACTGCGTTCCATGAAATAGCCATTTTGTGGCAAATGCAGTTAACTAATAATGTCATATTTGAGACGGCTAGTTGAACAAATATTAAATTTTGCTGAATTTTTTATGTTGATTTTACTTGTTACAGAACATATCACATGATATATAGATAAGATTAGTTGCATTAATGATGAGGGTTATTATTAGATTCGTATCAGATTGATAAATATATAAAGGTACATAGCATGCAAGAGCATGGCGTTTGTATGGCAAAGTTATTATAAGTAACTATCGCTACTCCATTTAAGTTCGCTCAGAAGAACTGGTCCACTTACGTAAGTTATTAAGCAAACGTTCGCTTTTATAAACATAATCAGGATAAAAATGTTGGATTATTGCTAACCCAGCACAGCTAGTGCGCGTCTGTAATTATAAGGGAAAACGATGAGGAATAAGGCTGATAACAAAAAAAGGAACTTCCTTACCCATAGTGAAATCGAGTCACTCCTTAAAGCAGCAAATACCGGCCTCATGCAACACGTAATTATTGTCTGATTTTGCTTTGTTTTATTCATGGTTTCCGGGCGAGTGAAATTTGTCGATTGAGGATTTCGGATATTGATCTTAAAGCAAAGTGTATATATATCCATCGATTAAAAAAAGGCTTTTCAACAACGCACCCGCTATTGAACAAAGAAGTTCAGGCTTTAAAAAACTGGTTGAGTATCCGTACTTCTTATCCGCATGCTGAGAGCGAGTGGGTATTTTTATCACGTAAGGGGAATCCGCTTTCTCGGCAACAGTTTTACCATATTATCTCGACTTCTGGTGGTAATGCCGGGTTGTCACTGGAGATTCATCCGCACATGTTACGCTATTCGTGTGGTTTTGCTTTGGCGAATATAGGAATAGATACGCGACTTATCTAGGATTATCTTGGGCATCGCAATATTCGTCATACTGTCTGGTATACCGCCAGCAATGCAGGGCGTTTTTACGGCATCTGGGATAGAGCCAGAGGACGACAGCGTCATGCTGTTTTATAGAGATAGTTGAGATACCAGGGATGGTGTTAAAAACTACATTATTCTTACGATATATCAAAAATGATTAACCATTTATTAATTGATGTTATTGTAAGTGTGATTCTTAATTATCATAATAAACATTAAGTTAACCATACCCATACAAAATCTAATGGTTTATGTTCTTCAAAATAAATAAACAAAATCATTCATAAGTTTACACATCACTTAAATTCTCCTGTTTCCACACTTTTTTCTTTATTTTTTAAGTAACTGGAAGTTAATCCTCTGTAATCTATTGTTATATTGAATCAAATCAATGAAAATAGATGTTGTCACATCAGTGATATTTTATTTTTGTATGATGTTTAATGTAATTGACTGATAGCCACATAACTTCGTGTGTGGTTATCTTTTTATCTATTGGGCTAATTTTGACCGATTGAGGTTTCCTATAGGTATTCATTCAAATATATCTCAGTTAGGAGTACTACTATTGTGAGTAAACGTCGTTATCTTACCGGTAAAGAAGTTCAGGCCATGATGCAGGCGGTTTGTTACGGGGCAACGGGAGCCAGAGATTATTGTCTTATTCTGTTGGCATATCGGCATGGGATGCGTATTAGTGAACTGCTTGATCTGCATTATCAGGACCTTGACCTTAATGAAGGTCGAATAAATATTCGCCGACTGAAGAACGGATTTTCTACCGTTCACCCGTTACGTTTTGATGAGCGTGAAGCCGTGGAACGCTGGACCCAGGAACGTGCTAACTGGAAAGGCGCTGACCGGACCGACGCTATATTTATTTCTCGCCGCGGGAGTCGGCTTTCTCGCCAGCAGGCCTATCGCATTATTCGCGATGCCGGTATTGAAGCTGGAACCGTAACGCAGACTCATCCTCATATGTTAAGGCATGCTTGCGGTTATGAACTGGCGGAGCGTGGTGCAGATACCCGTTTAATTCAGGATTATCTCGGGCATCGAAATATTCGCCATACTGTGCGTTATACCGCCAGTAATGCTGCTCGTTTTGCCGGATTATGGGAAAGAAATAATCTCATAAACGAAAAATTAAAAAGAGAAGAGGTTTGATTTAACTTATTGATAATAAAGTTAAAAAACAAATAAACACAAGACAATTGGGGCCAAACTGTCCATATCATAAATAAGTTACGTATTTTTTCTCAAGCATAAAAATATTAAAAAACGACAAAAAGCATCTAACTATTTGATATGTAAATTATTTCTCTTGTAAATTAATTTCACATCACCTCCGCTATATGTAAAGCTAACGTTTCTGTGGCTCGACGCATCTTCCTCATTCTTCTCTCCAAAAACCACCTCATGCAATATAAAAATCTATAAATAAAGATAACAATAGAATATTAAGCCAACAAATAAACTGAAAAAGTTTGTGCGCGATGCTTTCCTCTATGAGTCAAAATGGCCCCAAATGTTTCATCTTTTGGGGGAAAACTGTGCAGTGTTGGCAGTCAAACTCGTTGACAAAACAAAGTGTACAGAACGACTGCCCATGTCGATTTAGAAATAGTTTTTTTAAAGGAAAGCAGCATGAAAATTAAAACTCTGGCAATCGTTGTTCTGTCGGCTCTGTCCCTCAGTTCCGCAGCGGCTCTGGCCGATACTACGACGGTAAATGGTGGGACCATTAACTTTAAAGGGGAAGTTGTTAACGCCGCTTGCGCAGTTGATGCAGGCTCTGTTGATCAAACCGTTCAGTTGGGACAGGTTCGTACCGCTAGCCTGAAGCAGGCTGGAGCAACCAGCTCTGCCGTTGGTTTTAACATTCAGCTGAATGATTGCGATACCACTGTTGCCACAAAAGCCGCTGTTGCCTTCTTAGGTACGGCAATTGATGCTACGCGTACTGATGTACTAGCTCTGCAGAGTTCTGCTGCAGGTAGTGCAACAAACGTTGGCGTGCAGATCCTGGACAGAACAGGCAATGCTCTGACGCTGGACGGTGCGACATTTAGTGCACAAACAACCCTGAATAACGGTACCAACACCATTCCGTTCCAGGCGCGTTATTATGCAATCGGCGAGGCAACCCCGGGTGCAGCTAATGCGGATGCAACCTTCAAGGTTCAGTATCAATAACCTACCCAGGTTCAAGGACGTCATTACGGGCAGGGATGCCCACCCTTGTGCGATAAAAATAACGATGAAAAGGAAGAGATTATTTCTGTTAGCGTCGTTGCTGCCAATGTTTGCTCTGGCCGGAAATAAATGGAATACCACGCTGCCCGGCGGAAATATGCAATTTCAGGGCGTCATTATTGCGGAAACTTGCCGGATTGAAGCCGGTGATAAACAAATGACGGTCAATATGGGGCAAATCAGCAGTAACCGGTTTCATGCGGCAGGGGAAGATAGCGCACCGGTGCCTTTTGTTATTCATTTACGGGAATGTAGCACGGTGGTGAGTGAACGTGTGGGTGTGGCGTTTCACGGTGTCGCGGATGGTAAAAATCCGGATGTGCTCTCCGTGGGAGAGGGGCCAGGGATAGCCTCCAATATTGGTGTAGCGTTGTTTGATGATGAAGGAAACCTCGTACCGATTAATCGTCCTCCAGCAAACTGGAAACGGCTTTACTCAGGCTCTACTTCGCTACATTTCATCGCCAAATATCGTGCTACCGGGCGTCGGGTTACTGGCGGCATCGCCAATGCCCAGGCCTGGTTCTCTTTAACCTATCAGTAATTGTTCAGTAGATAATGTGATAACAGGAACAGGACAGTGAGTAATAAAAACGTCAATGTAAGGAAAT
>NZ_JBQZXE010000143.1:0-8200 GCF_053555855.1 Shigella sp. SIG3 | reverse complement strand
AATTACTGAATCTCGGTTCGGTTTATCCGTTCCAGCGCGAGGGAGGGGGCAATGGATAATTTTCTTGCTCTGACCTTAACGGGTAAAAAACCGGTTATCACCGAGCGAGAAATCAACGGCGTTCGCTGGCGCTGGCTGGGCGATGGTGTGCTGGAACTGACGCCATTAACGCCACCGCAAGGCGCGCTGGTGATTTCTGCGGGGATCCACGGTAATGAGACGGCACCTGTGGAAATGCTGGACGCGTTGCTTGGCGCGATATCTCACAGCGAGATCCCGTTACGTTGGCGGTTGCTGGTGATCCTCGGGAATCCTCCTGCGCTGAAGCAAGGGAAACGTTATTGCCATAGCGATATGAACCGAATGTTTGGCGGTCGTTGGCAGCTATTTGCTGAAAGCGGAGAAACCTGTCGGGCGCGCGAACTGGAACAGTGCCTGGAAGATTTTTATGACCAGGGCAAAGAATCTGTGCGTTGGCACCTTGATCTACATACCGCAATTCGTGGCTCCTTGCATCCGCAGTTCGGTGTATTACCGCAACGCGACATTCCCTGGGACGAGAAATTTCTGACGTGGCTGGGTGCGGCGGGGCTGGAGGCGCTGGTGTTCCATCAGGAGCCTGGTGGTACGTTTACCCATTTCAGCGTCAGACATTTTGGCGCGCTGGCCTGTACGTTGGAACTTGGCAAAGCGTTGCCCTTTGGGCAAAACGATCTTCGCCAGTTTGCAGTAACTGCCAGCGCAATTGCTGCGCTGCTATCTGGTGAGAGTGTCGGTATCGTGAGAACACCGCCGCTCCGTTATCGGGTGGTTTCGCAAATTACTCGCCACTCGCCGTCCTTCGAAATGCATATGGCAAGTGACACGCTGAATTTTATGCCGTTTGAGAAAGGAACATTGCTGGCGCAGGACGGAGAGGAACGTTTTACCGTAACCCATGATGTAGAGTATGTGTTATTCCCTAATCCGTTGGTAGCGTTGGGATTACGCGCGGGATTAATGCTCGAAAAAATAAGCTAATACTTACCCGCAGAAATCATTCTGCGGGTATTAAGTTGCTTTCTTATAAATTAATACAGATTAATCCTGGTTATTTGCTTTATTTATCACCAGTCATCCGGTATAGTTCTTCATAATCTCTGCAAAATCATCGTTTTGTAATATTCTCTCATCACTCTCCATCAAATTTTCTTTTTTTCTCCATAATTGGCGCAAAAGTGTTTTTTACACTTTCATTGTTTTACCGTTGCTCTGATTAATTGACGCTAAAGTCAGTAAAGTTAATCTCGTCAACACGGCACGCTACTTAAGAAAGCCGTAATAAATAACTGAAAGGAAGGATATAGAATATGCGTAAATTAACTGCACTGTTTGTTGCCTCTACCCTGGCTCTTGGCGCGGCTAACCTGGCCCATGCCGCAGACACCACTACCGCAGCACCGGCTGACGCGAAGCCGATGATGCACCACAAAGGCAAGTTCGGTCCGCATCAGGACATGATGTTCAAAGACCTGAACCTGACCGACGCGCAGAAACAGCAGATCCACGAAATCATGAAAGGCCAGCGTGACCAGATGAAACGTCCGCCGCTGGAAGAACGCCGCGCAATGCATGACATCATTGCCAGCGATACCTTCGATAAAGCAAAAGCTGAAGCGCAGATCGCAAAAATGGAAGAACAGCGCAAAGCTAACATGCTGGCGCACATGGAAACCCAGAACAAAATTTACAACATCCTGACGCCGGAACAGAAAAAGCAATTTAATGCTAATTTTGAGAAGCGTCTGACAGAACGTCCAGCGGCAAAAGGTAAAATGCCTGCAACTGCTGAATAATCTTTCAGCCAAAAAACTTAAGACCGCCGGTCTTGTCCACTACCTTGCAGTAATGCGGTGGACAGGATCGGCGGTTTTCTTTTCTCTTCTCAAACAGTTGTAAAAAAAGCCTGATCACCACTAACGTAAATCACCCGAGTTGCCGATAACCATCCACGGTTACCTGAACGATAACAATGAAAAGAACGGGCCGGGAGCGAGTATGGAATACTTTGATATGCGTAAAATGTCGGTGAATCTGTGGCGAAACGCTGCCGGTGAAACGCGCGAAATTTCCACTTTCCCACCGGCAAAACGTGATTTTTACTGGCGTGCCAGCATTGCATCCATCGCGGCGAATGGGGAGTTTTCTTTGTTTCCCGGCATGGAAAGGATAGTGACGTTGCTGGAAGGCGGCGAGATGCTCCTTGAAAGCGCAGACCGCTTTAACCATACCTTAAAACCGTTACAGCCTTTTGCCTTTACGGCGGACCAGGTGGTAAAAGCGAAACTGACGGCAGGGCAGATGTCGATGGATTTCAATATTATGACGCGCCTGGATGTCTGTAAGGCGAAAGTCAGAATTGCCGAACGTACGTTTACTACCTTTGGCTCACGCGGCGGGGTGGTGTTTGTGATTAACGGGGCGTGGCAACTGGGCGACAAACTGCTCACTACCGACCAGGGCGCGTGCTGGTTCGATGGCAGGCACACCCTGCGGCTTTTACAACCGCAAGGTAAACTGTTGTTCAGTGAAATCAACTGGCTCGCTGGTCATTCGCCGGATCAAGTTCAGTAATTTCATAGTTACCGGAAAGCAGCGGCTTACAAAGAATTTTATAACCGTCGTGATCAAACCCGGCGGGTGTCCGAATTAACGTTGTCGCTTCTTCCAGCGAATTAACCGCCCCCAGCCACAGCCAGTTTTGAATAATATGATATTGAGTCATTTCCGGGTGCTGTTCTTTCAGTGCCACCGCACCTTGCCAAGGCCAACACACCACCCGCAAACGCTCCAGAGACTGGCGCAAGCGTAGCGCATGTTCCTCATGGCTCTCTTTACCGCAGCATGCTCCGGCGCAACGTTTTAGCGCTGAACGAAAACATGCACGACCGCGACTTAACGGTTCCAGTCCCAACAGGCCATAACAAAGTTTTTGTTCATCAGCGATGCTCTGCAATGCTTGCAAAGCTGCGCGCCTATTGGCAAACAGGCCAAACAGGTTGGGGGCTCGTGAAAAATCCACCTCTTTGGCATACACCACATCGACGCGCTTTTCATTTAATTGCAGGGCACAGAGCTGGCGATTGCGGCGCAACCGTTTATTAAACAGCGGCTGTTGTTCTTTGATTAATCGCGCTTCAAGGAGCAGAGCGCCGATTTCGCCTGCGGTGCAGATCCAGCTAATTCGCCGGGATTGCCGTAGCATGGCGGCTTCATCCGGGGTGCGTAAATGAGAAAGCACCCGACTGCGGATATTAACGCTTTTGCCGATATAGAGCGGCATGGTGTCACTTTCGCCATGAAACAGATACACCCCTGGTCGGGTGGGTAAGTCATTAAGGAATGAATGTAAATGTTCGGGATATTCATAAATTGCCGCAGCTTCAAATTCGAGCCGCGGAGAAGTTAAACGCCGTACCACTGTTGACTCCGAATGCTGGTTATCTATCCAGTGTAACAGGCGGGAGGCGATTAAAAAAGAGGCGGGTTGATGACAAAGGTTACACCGTCTGACGTGCTACGCCTGTCAGGCCTATTCGACTCCTGCAATGTATTGAATTTGCATAGTTTTGTAGGTCGAATAAGGCGTTCACGCCGCATCCGGCGTGAACAAATTACTCTTTTTCGCACAATCCAATAGGTGCAAATTATTACTTTTTCCAGAAATCATCGAAAACGTTAATTGGCGGACGGCGTTTATGTTCGGTTTTCAGATACCAGTTCTCTATTGTTCTGGCGACCTGTTCAGGTAGGTTTTTCCCTTCCAGATAGTCGTCGATATTGTCATAGGTCACGCCGAGTGCCACTTCATCTGGCAGAGAAGGGCGATCATCTTCAAGATCGGCAGTTGGGGCTTTCTTATAAAGGTGTTCCGGGCAACCTAATGCCGTCAGTAACTGTTTACCCTGGCGTTTGTTGAGACGATACAGCAGATTAATATCCGTACCGCCGTCACCATATTTAGTGAAGAATCCGGTAATGGCTTCTGCTGCATGATCGGTGCCCACCACGACACCGCTGGTCATACCCGCAATGCTATATTGTGCTTTCATCCGCTCACGCGCTTTTTCATTGCCACGGACAAAATCGCTCAGTTCAATGCCTGCTTCCCGCAATGCCTGCTCGCTAGCCAATACCGCGCCCTTGATATTAACGGTTAATACGCGATCCGGTTGAATAAAGGCAATGGCATCCTGGCAATCTTGTTCGTCAGCCTGAACACCATAGGGCAGGCGTACGGCAATAAATTGCAGTGATTCGTTGCCAGTTTCCTGGCGCAGCTCATTAATCGCCATCTGGCACAGCTTTCCGGCAAGCGTGGAGTCCTGACCGCCGCTGATCCCGAGCACCAGTGATTTAATGAACGGATAAGTTTGCAGGTAGCTTTTCAGAAAATCGACACTACGACGAATTTCCTCTTCAGCATTAATCTGCGGTTTTGCGCCCAGCGCCTTTATTATTTGTTGTTGCAATGTCATTGAACCCCTCCAGACAGAAAAGACAAAACTTCCTTAAAGCTAACCCGTTGCTACTGAAACGACAAGCGACAGCGGGCTGAATGGTGGTTAAAACGTCATACAGGAATCCTCTGAAAGCGGAGCCGTTTCGTTCACGGGCTTGAAAAAGCGCCCAATGTATTCCAGGCTTATCTAACACGCTGATAAACAAGAGGACGGAATATGAACAAGAATATGGCAGGAATTCTGAGTGCAGCGGCGGTATTAACCATGCTGGCGGGTTGTACAGCTTATGATCGTACCAAAGACCAGTTTGTACAGCCTGTGGTGAAAGACGTCAAAAAAGGCATGAGCCGGGCGCAGGTTGCACAAATTGCGGGTAAACCTTCGTCTGAAGTGAGCATGATCCATGCTCGCGGTACTTGCCAGACCTACATCCTGGGTCAACGTGATGGTAAAGCAGAAACCTACTTTGTCGCGTTAGATGATACCGGACATGTCATCAACTCCGGTTATCAGACCTGTGCTGAATACGACACTGATCCACAGGCTGCGAAGTAATCAATTCGTCTGAAAGCTTGAGTAACAACGGAAACCGGCCATTGCGCCGGTTTTTTTTGGCCTGAGTTCTTAATTATCTTCGCGAATTATTTGCCCGAAATGTGAA
Source organism: Shigella sp. SIG3 (assembly GCF_053555855.1). NCBI lineage: Bacteria > Pseudomonadati > Pseudomonadota > Gammaproteobacteria > Enterobacterales > Enterobacteriaceae > Shigella > Shigella sp. SIG3. The sequence goes on along the minus strand of NZ_JBQZXE010000143.1, from coordinate 3,037 downwards.
GAGGGTCATAACCACAGGTCAAGGAGAAACAATTTATAAGGTCAAAGAAATACTATTGCTCAGGTCTATACCGTATACTCCTTTCAGCCACAAAAAAAGTCATGTTGGTTTCGCAAGTTACCCAGAGCATGGAAGCAGGTTAAGGCTTGCGGAGTGTCTGGCTGACAGATAATCGTCGATGAGGGCAGTTTTATGGAAAAGAAACACATTTATCTGTTTTGCTCTGCGGGCATGTCTATCTCTTTACTGGTATCAAAAATGCGCGCACAGGCAGAAAAATATGAAGTTCCGGTCATTATTGAAGCATTTCCGGAAACACTGGCTGGTGAAAAAGGTCAGAATGCCGATGTCGTGTTATTAGGGCCGCAGATTGCTTATATGTTGCCCGAAATCCAGCGTTTGTTACCCAACAAACCGGTTGAAGTAATTGACTCGCTGCTTTATGGCAAAGTCGATGGTTTAGGCGTGCTTAAGGCTGCGGTTGCAGCGATTAAAAAAGCCGCAGCAAATTAATTTATTTTAAATTTTCCCGTCAAAGAGTTATTTCATAAATCAATACCGCAATATTTAAATTGCGGTTTTTAAGGGTATTTTTCTATGAGTAATGTTATTGCATCGCTTGAAAAGGTACTCCTCCCTTTTGCAGTTAAAATAGGAAAGCAGCCACACGTTAATGCAATCAAAAATGGCTTTATTCGCTTAATGCCGTTAACCCTTGCGGGGGCCATGTTTGTATTAATTAACAACGTTTTTCTAAGCTTTGGGGAGGGGTCGTTTTTTATTCCTTAGGTATTCGCCTCGACGCCTCAACCATTGAAACACTTAATGGTCTGAAAGGTATTGGCGGCAACGTATATAACGGAACATTAGGAATAATGTCTTTAATGGCACCGTTCTTTATTGGCATGGCGCTGGCAGAAGAGCGTAAAGTCGATGCGCTGGCGGCTGGGTTGTTATCCGTTGCAGCATTTATGACCGTCACCCCATATAGTGTCGGTGAGGCCTATGCGGTTGGCGCAAACTGGTTAGGTGGGGCGAATATCATCTCCGGGATTATTATTGGCCTGGTGGTGGCAGAAATGTTTACCTTTATTGTCCGCCGCAATTGGGTCATTAAACTGCCCGACAGCGTACCTGCTTCAGTATCGCGTTCTTTCTCGGCATTAATTCCCGGCTTTATTATTCTTTCCGTGATGGGGATTATTGCCTGGGCGTTGAATACCTGGGGCACCAACTTCCATCAGATCATTATGGATACCATCTCAACCCCACTGGCATCGTTGGGTAGCGTGGTGGGCTGGGCCTATGTGATCTTTGTTCCACTGCTCTGGTTCTTCGGTATTCATGGCGCGCTGGCGCTGACCGCACTGGACAACGGCATTATGACGCCGTGGGCGCTGGAAAATATCGCGACCTATCAGCAATATGGTTCCGTCGAAGCGGCGCTGGCAGCCGGTAAGACCTTCCATATCTGGGCCAAGCCGATGCTGGACTCCTTTATTTTCCTTGGGGGCAGTGGTGCGACTTTAGGCCTGATCCTGGCTATCTTTATCGCCTCTCGCCGTGCTGATTATCGTCAGGTGGCAAAACTGGCGCTGCCGTCCGGCATCTTCCAGATTAACGAACCGATTCTGTTTGGTCTGCCAATTATCATGAACCCGGTGATGTTTATCCCGTTTGTACTGGTACAACCGATTCTGGCGGCAATCACCCTCGCAGCGTACTACATGGGCATCATTCCTCCGGTGACCAATATTGCACCGTGGACCATGCCAACCGGTCTGGGAGCCTTCTTTAACACCAACGGTAGCGTCGCCGCATTGCTGGTCGCACTCTTCAACCTTGGCATCGCAACGTTAATTTATCTGCCCTTTGTTGTGGTGGCTAACAAAGCACAAAATGCGATTGATAAAGAAGAGAGCGAAGAAGATATCGCTAACCCCTGAAATTTTAATCGATGCCGGTACGGGTAATCTTGCCGGTAAGAAGAGAGAGGAACGATGTATGATGGATCTCGATAATATTCCTGATACGCAAACAGAAGCTGAAGAGCTGTAAGAAGTGGTGATGGGGCTTATCATCAACTCTGGACAAGCGCGTAGCCTGGCGTATGCCGCATTGAAACAGGCGAAGCAGGGCGATTTTGCCGCAGCGAAAGCCATGATGGATCAGTCACGGATGGCATTGAATGAAGCGCATCTGGTACAGACGAAACTGATTGAAGGCGATGCGGGCGAAGGTAAGATGAAAGTGAGTCTGGTGCTGGTCCACGCTCAGGATCATTTAATGACGTCCATGCTTGCGCGTGAACTGATTACTGAATTAATTGAGCTTCATGAAAAACTGAAGGCATAAGGAGTCGATGATGCAGCCAGTGATTAACGCGCCGGAAATTGCCACTGCCCGAGAACAGCAGTTGTTTAATGGCAAAAACTTCCATGTGTTTATCTATAACAAAACTGATAGTATCAGCGGACTGCATCAGCACGACTATTATGAATTTACTCTGGTATTAACCGGGCGTTATTTCCAGGAGATTAACGGTAAGCGCGTGTTACTGGAACGGGGCGATTTTGTTTTTATTCCGTTAGGTTCGCACCATCAAAGTTTTTATGAGTTTGGTGCCACGCGCATATTGAACGTTGGGATCAGTAAACGCTTTTTTGAGCAGCATTACCTGCCGTTGTTGCCTTATTGCTTTGTTGCTTCGCAGGTATACCGGACCAATAACGCTTTTCTCACCTATGTGGAAACAGTGATTTCTTCATTAAATTTCCGCGAAACAGGGCTGGAAGAGTTTGTTGAGATGGTTACTTTTTATGTCATTAACCGTTTACGTCATTACCGCGAAGAACAGGTGATTGATGATGTACCGCAGTGGCTGAAAAGTACGGTAGAAAAGATGCATGATAAAGAGCAGTTTAGTGAATCGGCGCTGGAGAATATGGTGACGTTGTCAGCCAAATCACAGGAATATTTGACGCGAGCGACTCAACGATATTATGGCAAAACACCAATGCAGATTATTAATGAGATC
>NZ_JBQZXE010000142.1:0-8206 GCF_053555855.1 Shigella sp. SIG3 | reverse complement strand
ATAGAGGTCAACTTCGCGCTCGGTGCTCGCCGCTTCCTCGATGCGGTCGGCGTCGTAAAGCAGCACGCCCAGATACCGGATGCGACCCACGCAGGTTTCTGAGCACACGGTGGGTTGGCCTGACTCAATTCGCGGATAACAGAAGATACATTTTTCTGACTTGCCGCTTTTCCAGTTGAAGTAGATTTTTTTGTACGGACAACCGCTAATGCACAAACGCCAGCCACGGCATTTATCCTGATCAATCAGCACAATGCCGTCTTCTTCGCGTTTGTAGATAGCGCCGCTTGGGCAGGTCGCCACGCAGCTGGGATTGAGGCAGTGTTCGCACAGGCGCGGCAGGTACATCATGAAGGTGTTTTCAAACTGCCCGTACATCTCCTTTTGCATGGCCTCGAAGTTGCGGTCGCGGGCACGTTTTTCAAACTCGCCGCCCAGCAGTTCTTCCCAGTTTGGGCCCCAGATCACTTTGTCCATCCGTTTGCCGTCAATCAGTGAACGCGGGCGAGCAGTAGGGATATGTTTGCCTTCCGGTGTGCTATGCAAATGTTCGTAGTCGAAGGTGAAAGGTTCGTAGTAATCATCAATCTGCTGCGGCACCACCGGGTTGGCGAAGATTTTGGTTATTACGCCCATCTTGCTGCCCAGACGCGGACGGATCTTGCCATTCACATCGCGGACCCAGCCGCCTTGCCACTCTTCCTGATCTTCCCAGTTTTTCGGATAACCAATGCCCGGTTTGGTTTCGACGTTGTTAAACCATGCGTACTCCATGCCTTCGCGTCCGGTCCAGACGTTTTTACAGGTCACCGAACAGGTATGGCAGCCGATACATTTATCGAGGTTAAGCACCATGCCGACTTGCGAACGTATTTTCATTTTTTCGCCTCCTGTACCTGATCGCGACCTTCATCATCCAGCCAGTTAACGTTCTTCATCTTGCGGATCATGATGAATTCGTCGCGGTTCGAGCCGACGGTGCCGTAGTAGTTAAAGCCCCAGGCCAGCTGCGCGTAACCGCCAATCATATGCGTCGGTTTCGGGCAAACGCGGGTGACCGAGTTATGAATGCCGCCGCGCATGCCAGTTACTTCCGAACCAGGAATATTCATAATGCGTTCCTGGGCGTGATACATCATGGTCATGCCCGGCGGTACACGTTGGCTGACCACCGCGAGAGAGCGTCAGCATTAGCAGGTTTTCACTGTAGGTTGAGTGAATGCCCCATTTCTGGTGCGGCGTCAGGAAGTTAAGTGCTTTTTCCTGGAAGCCGTTTGGCGGTATCTGGCGCATCTCACTGACGCTACGGGTGTCGATAGGCGGGCGATAAGCCACCAGGCTTTCACCAAAAGCACGCATCCACGGATGATCCTGATAGAGCTGCTGGCGTCCCGACAGCGTGCGCCACGGAATTAACTCATGAACGTTGGTGTATCCCGCGTTATAGGATACGTGATCGCTTTCCAGACCGGACCATGTGGGGCTGGAGATAATTTTACGCGGCTGCGCCTGAATATCGCGAAAGCGAATCTTCTCGTCCTCTTTGTGCAGCGCCAGATGGGTATGTTCGCGCCCGGTGATCTCGCCCAGCGCCTGCCACGCTTTGACTGCAACATGACCGTTGGTTTCCGGTGCCAGTGCCAGAATCACTTCTGAAGCGTCAATGGCGGTGTCAATCAGCGGACGCCCCTGTGCCGGGCCATCACGCTTGGTGTAATTGAGTTTGCCGAGGAAATCGATTTCATCCTGGGTATTCCACGAAATCCCTTTACCGCCATTGCCAAGTTTGTCCATCAATGGCCCGAGCGAGGTAAAGCGTTCATACGTAGCAGGGTAGTCGCGCTCCACCGCCACAATATTCGGCGCGGTTTTACCCGGGATCAGATCGCATTCGCCTTTGCGCCAGTCGAGCACTTCACACGGCTGTGAGAGCTCTGCCGGAGAGTCATGCAGCAGTGGTTGTAATACCACGTCGGTTTCTTTGCCAAGATGGCCCACGCACACTTGCGAAAATGCTTTGGCAATACCTTTGTAGATTTCCCAGTCGCTGCGTGATTCCCAGGCCGGATCGACCGCCGCAGAAAGCGGATGAATAAATGGATGCATATCCGAGGTGTTCATATCGTCTTTTTCATACCAGGTGGCGGTGGGCAGGACGATATCGGAGAACAGGCAGGTACTGGACATGCGGAAGTCGAGCGTCACCAGCAGGTCGAGCTTGCCTTCAATCGCCGCAGTTTGCCACTCGACTTCTTCCGGTTTGATCCCGTCGCTGGCACCGAGTTCCTCGCCCTGAATCCCGCTTTCGGTCCCCAGCAGATACTTCTGCATATACTCGTGGCCTTTGCCGGAGGAGCCAAGCAGGTTAGAGCGCCAGACAAACAAATTACGCGGATGATTGCTGCCGCTATCTGGTTGTTCGCAGGCCATACGTAAATCGCCCGATTTCAGCGCCTGGGCGGTAAATTCTGTGGGGGATAATCCGGCCTTGTCGGCTTCAGCTTTAATCCCGAGCGGGTTACGCCCCAGCTGCGGCGCAGAAGGTAGCCAGCCCATACGTTCGGCGCGAACGTTGAAATCAATCAGATGACCGCTGTACTTACTGGCATCGGCGAGCGGTGAAAGTAACTCCTGAGCAGAGACTTTTTCATAGCGCCATTGGCTGGAATGATTGTAGAAAAACGAGGTGCTGTTCATCTGGCGCGGTGGTCGGTTCCAGTCGAGCGCAAAGGCCAGTGGCAACCAGCCGGTTTGTGGGCGCAGTTTTTCCTGGCCGACATAGTGTGCCCAGCCGCCACCGCTTTGCCCGACACAACCGCAGAAGATCAGCATATTGATCATCCCGCGGTAGTTCATGTCCATGTGATACCAGTGGTTAACACCTGCGCCGAGGATAATCATTGAGCGCCCATGCGTTTTATGGGCGGTATCGGCAAATTCGCGGGCGATGGTTTCAATATACTGGCGCGGTACGCCGGTAATTTGCTCACCCCAGGCTGGGGTGTACGGTTTGATTTCAGCGTAATCTTTCGCGCTGTTTTCATCTTCCAGCCCGCGATCGAGGCCGTAATTCGCCAGTACCAAATCATAAACGCTGACCACTGGACAGGTGTTGCCATCGACTAACGTCAGGTTTTTAACGGGCAATTGGCGCACCAGCACCGGATTGTGTTTTACGCTGCGAAAATGCGGATTTTCAATGCCGCCAAAGTAGGGGAAGGCCACGCCTGCAACAGCATCATGTTGACCGAGCAGGGTTAACGACAATTCGGTTTCCGTACCGGCGGCAATGGATTCCAGATTCCATTTGCCTTTTTCTCCCCAGCGGAAACCAATCGAACCGTTCGGCACTACCAATTCACCTGCGGTATTAACTGCTACGGTTTTCCACTGCGGATTGTTGCTTTCGCCCAGTCCATCCACCAGGTCAGATGCGCGGATCATGCGCCCGGGAACGTAGCTACCATCGTCGCGAGGCTCCAGCATTACCAGCATCGGCATGTCGCTGTAGCGGCGGCAGTAGTTGATAAAGTAGTCGCTGGGATTATCGAGATGAAACTCTTTTAAAATCACATGCCCCATTGCCATCGCCAGGGCGCTATCAGTGCCTTGTTTCGGTGCCAGCCACTGGTCGCACAATTTGGCCACTTCAGAGTAGTCAGGGGTAATGGCGATGGTTTTAGTGCCTTTGTAGCGTACTTCGGTAAAGAAGTGGGCGTCCGGCGTACGTGTCTGCGGTACGTTAGACCCCCAAGCGATGATGTAGCTGGAGTTATACCAGTCGGCAGATTCCGGTACGTCGGTTTGCTCGCCCCAGGTCATCGGCGAGGCGGGCGGCAGGTCGCAATACCAGTCGTAGAAACTTAAACAGGTGCCGCCAAGCAGCGACAGATAACGCGTTCCGGCGGCGTAAGAAACCATCGACATCGCCGGGATCGGCGAGAAACCGGCAACGCGATCCGGGCCGTAGGTTTTGATGGTCCAGACGTTAGCGGCGGCAATCAGCTGGTTTAGTTCCTGCCAGTTGGAGCGGATAAACCCGCCGCGCCCACGCACTTGTTTGTAGCTCAGGCACTTTTGCGGATCGTTCATAATCGATGCCCACGCCAGTACCGGATCGCTGTGTTGTTTGAGGGCTTCGCGCCACAGTTCAATCAGTCGTTTACGAATGAGCGGGTATTTCAGGCGGTTAGCGCTGTAAAGATACCAGGAGTAACTTGCGCCACGCGGGCAGCCGCGAGGTTCATGATTGGGCAGGTCAGGGCGAGTGCGCGGGTAGTCGGTCTGTTGGATTTCCCAGGTCACCAGACCATTTTTAACGTAGATTTTCCAGCTACAGGAGCCTGTACAGTTAACGCCGTGGGTGGAACGCACGATTTTGTCGAACTGCCAACGCTGGCGATAGCTGTCCTCCCAGTCGCGGTTGCTATGCATCACCTGTCCGTGACCATCGGCAAAGGTTTCGCCCTTTTGTTTGAAGTAGCGAAAGCGATCCAAAAGTTTACTCATGACATGACTCCTGCTCCAGGAATGAATTGGGATCTGATGCCTTGTCGGATGCGACACGGTTGTACATCAGGCATCGATCTCTTATTTTTGGCTGAACTTCCGCCGACCATAAACCAGCCAGGTCAGCAGCACACAAACGATGTAGAAGATTAAAAACACTTTCATCGCGCCGACCGGAGAGCCGGTCATATTGAGCGACATGCCAAATGCCTGCGGAATAAAAAAGCCGCCCACTGCGCCAATGGCTGAGATAAAGCCCAGCGCTGCCGCCGTTTCGGTGACGGCTTCTCTCTGAGCTTGCTCATCACTACCGCCTTTCATCTTCACCCGATAAATGGTTATCTGGCGAAAGATGACGGCGATCATCTGGAAAGTAGAACCACTTCCCAGACCCGCGGTCAGAAACAGCCCCATAAATACGGCGTAAAAGGCGATGAAATTACCGGAGCCTGTGCCCGGTAAGGTAAGGAACAGCAGGGCACTGAAAATCGCCATAAAAATAAAGTTGATCAACGTCACCCGCACGCCGCCGAATTTATCGGAAATAGCACCACCAACCGACCGCGCGATGGCACCAATAAATGGGCCAAAGAACGCCAGGCGCAGAATATTCACATCCGGGAACTGGGTTTTTGCCAGCATGGCAAAACCCGCAGAAAAACCGATAAACGAACCGAAGGTGGCAAGGTAAAGCAGGCTCAGCAGCCAGAGATGCAGGCGTTGTAAGACAGGGAGCTGGTCGGCAATTGAGGCGCGTGAACTGGCGATATCATTCATCCCTGACCAGGCGGCGATCGTGGCAATCGCCAGTAGCGGTACCCAAATCCATGCGGCATTCGCCAGCGACATCACCGAACCGTCGGCCTGCGGTACGCCATTGACGCCGAGAAAGGCAAATACAGGTACAAAAATGACCAGCGGTGCAACCAGCTGCATTACACTTACACCTAAGTTTCCTAATCCGCCATTAATCCCAAGAGTGCTCCCTTGTTTGGCTTTTGGAAAGAAGAAACTGATATTGCCCATGCTCGAAGCAAAGTTTGCACCTGCAAAACCGCATAGCAAAGCGATAACGATAAATATCCCAAAAGGAGTATTCGGATTTTGCACGGCAATTCCGAGCCAGACGCAAGGAATAATCAGGATTGCAGTACTAAAAACCGGCCATTGGCGTCCACCGAATATAGGCACCATAAAGGAGTAGGGAACACGCAATAATGCGCCAGAAACGGAGGGTAATGCGGTTAATAAAAAGAGTTGATCGGTAGTAAAATTAAAACCGATTTTATTGAGATTAACGGTAACTGCGCTAAATAGCATCTAGACACAGAAGGCAAGAAGTAGACAACTGACTGATATCCAGAGGTTTCTTCGAGCAATATGTTTTCCTTTATTTTCCCAGAAGGCCGGATTTTCTGGTTTCCAGTCGCGTAAAAGATAACGACTATTTTTCTCATTTTGCAGTGCCATATTGTTCCTCACATGCACACATTGGTAATGAAAAAAGACAAAACAGGAGGTAAGGCGCAATAGCCAGTTATTAGAATTAAGGATGAATTGGGTGAAGTGCTGATTGAAAGAATAGATAAGAAAGCGTAACCGCGGGGGCAGAATGGGGATTAAGTAGCCAGATATGTGTTACTAAATGTAACTAACAAGCTAACCTTCAAACGGGGGTTAATCTTTGAACGTATGTCATGTTTCAACCCTTCAGATCGTGAATCTAAAGGGTTACATATTAACTATATTCTCAACAAGACCAGACACTTATAGAATTAGTGATGATTTATTCACTAAAAAGGCCATGAATTGGAGGAAAACGATCTGTCCAGAAAGTCTATCGGTTCCTCTCTTATTGCCTGATTGTAATAATCGTTATTATAGTAAGTATTGTTTATTTCATCTAAGGTCATGTTTTTAACTTTTATATTCCTCTGGTTTACAACTTCCTCTGTCTTGTAAGTGTGTATATTATATGGGATATATGCTTTTTTAATAGTATAGTGAAACAATTCGTTATCCACATCTATTCCGTCAGAGTGAACTTCAAATGCACCAGGCGAAAGAATTGCCAGGCCAGTATTAAGCTTAAGTGCTGGGGAAAACAAATTAAATAACATGAGCTGCATAGTAGGGCAATTGTTCTTCCCAGAAACATTTAAAAAATTTAAGTTTTTGCTCTGTTTTATTATGGGGAATAAAGTTCCAATATCGGATGTATTATTAGTATCAATGTGGGTTATTTTATTATTGTCCAGTCTTAAACTTTTGATAGATGGAAGATAAGTCAGGAAATCAAGATTTATATATTTCAACTGGTTGTTAGCAGCGTTTAATGTCTGAACATTGCGGAAGTTGCTATAGAATATTTTAATTTCAGAAAGCAAATTGTTGTTAATAAGTAACGTATTCAAGTTGGGAAATAAGACATTGTGTAAACTTGTTAGTTTATTATGGGATAGATCCAGCAGTAAGAGTTCATTTTTATTACCTGCAACAATATCAGTTAATTGATTATGGCTGAGATTCAGGTATTGCAGCCATTCGCAAGATTCTAATTGCACAAACTCTAGTTGATTATGTGCCGCACTAAAATAAGTAACTGATGAAAGCCTATCTATATCAATATTTCTGAGAGCATTATTATTCATAGATATATGTGTAATACTTACATTTCTGCCTTGAGGAAAATTTATTGACTCAAGAGCATTACTATTCAGACTTAGCTTTACGAGTCTATCGTAGTTGGTTGCATCAAAATGTGTGAGTTGGTTATTATCAAGATTGATAGAGGTGAAGTTTTGCAGCCCTGGTGGTTGAGTGGTTAAATTAAGTCCTGATAAATCAATGGTCACTTCATTAGTGTCATCAATTATATTTCTTACTGCAGTCCAGTACTGCATTTGTGCAAGTGGATCATTGTTGATGCCGTTAACTAATACATGCCAAAGATGTTTTGATGATATTAGTTGATCAATGTCATTGGTTGGCAGTAAATTGTTATTGCTTAAGTTTAAATATTCCAGTTTTGTAGTGTTTTTGGCGTTTAAATGTGCAATATGGTTGTCGTTTAAAGTGATTGTTTTCATCTTGGGATGATTGTGTAATATAAGGTCAGTGATCATATTGTGATGGGCACTTAACTCAATCAGAGATTCTTGCCGGGAGACATCCAGCGATGCTAGCTTGTTATAATCAAGATTAAGAAATTTCAGTTTATAACTATCAGAAATATCATTTTTTTAGGCTGTTATTTTGCGCTTCCAGATTAACCAATGAATGCTGATTTTTTAAATCTAAACTTTCCAGATTGTTATGATCAATATAAATGTTTTCCAGTTTTGGTTCTTTTGGAAAGGTTATCGTGTTAATTTTATTAACGCTGAGGTTGATATTAACGAGACTGGCAATGTCAGCTAAGTCAAGACAAGTTAGACAATTGTTTTCCAGATTTAACGTATTAACTGTCGAGGGGATAGGCGGTAATTCACTCAAATCAAGATATGACAAATCAAGAGATGCCATGTTCGAATTGTAAGCTTCTTTAATTCGCTCCACGGCAATTGCTCTTTCTTCACCATTATTAACCGATTTATTACCCCATTGTTCTAGTCGTTCACAAAAATTGCTGGAGATGGTTTCTTTGTTAGGTAATGCGTTATTAAGTTGATAACTGGCATTATTTTTTACACAAGCT
>NZ_JBQZXE010000141.1:0-8330 GCF_053555855.1 Shigella sp. SIG3 | reverse complement strand
GGAGTTCTTCTTTCGTTTGGGTCAGGTGGACCAGGGTGCGATGCAGAAGATCGTCCACATCAATATAGCGAGCTTGTAGATATTCATCATCCAGTTGCTGGTATTGCTGGCTAAGTTCTTTAAGAACTTGCTGCCAGGCATATTCTGCCGTGCAATGTTCATGCTGAAGGAGTTCGCTTGCCGCCGCCAGCAGTTCCGGATCACCTAACAGTGTATGGTGACCAGAAAAGATTGCGGCAATATCGTCAAGCCCGCTGGCTTCTGCTTTCGCTGTTAACGTCATCAGATCTAATAACGTGAAGTCAATAGCCTGGCGTAATCGATCTTGTTCTTCTTCCGCGGTCAGGGTTGATTTTGCCTGTACCGTACATAAAACTGGTTGATAATAAAAGGCTTTACCCGAAACAGGCAGAACGGGACGCAGAGTAGGTGGAGCGACTTCCTCCGTTTCACCAAAGTTATCTTCAGCCAGCTGACGGAAAGCGATCAGTGCCTCTTCAGCTTCTGGCCCTTTCGCAATCAGGCGCAGCGTATCGTTATAGCGAACTTGTAGTAACGCAATCTGGTTAATACTCTCTGGTGTGACGCATTTGCCGTTTTTTTCCAGCAACATATCGGCATTAAATGTCGATAAGGTATAAACCAGCCGGGAGGCCGGACGTACATGCAGGCCGTTACGGTTTTTTATGACCACCGCCAGAGAACGGGCTTCTTCATCGTACGGAGGACATGTGTCAGAGATTTCAGTGTCGGAGGACGGTAAACCCAGTTGTTCACGTTTGGCTTCCAGCGCATGCATAGCGTCAAAGATAACTTTGTCGATATCCGCCCCCGAGGCCGCGCTGACCGTTGCTGCCAGTGTACCTTCGACCAACGGCGCAGCACACAAACGTACTTTTGCGGCGATCTCGGGAGCCAGCAATTCCAGCGCAGTTTCAGCACTCAATAATGCGCTACCCATATCCATCATGACCAGCACATGGTCGGCATCAGCAACAGATTCGATGGCCTCCATCACTTTGACGGCATCGGTACCAATGGGATTTTGTGGATCGTCAATTCCCGCGGCAATGGCGATTTTACAACTATCACTCATTAACATCTGACGGGCTAATTCACCGACACCTTCTCCCAGTCGGCTGCTATGTGAAACTATGACCAGGTTTACCATCACCAATTCCTTACTCTTTTGCGGCTAACGCCAACATTTGCATCATAAACATCACCGAGGTCGCGCCGGGATCCTGGTGACCAATACTGCGTTCACCGAGATAACTGGCGCGGCCTTTGCGGGCTTGCATCGTAATCGTACTTTGTGCCGCGGATTCGGCGATGCTACTGGCAGCTTCGAGCGCCACCGGAACAGAGAGATTTTGCTCGCTGGACTGACGTAACGATTCCACCACCGGCACCCACACATCACACATGGTTTTATCGCCAGGTTCGGCTTTCCCGCGACTGATTACGCCGTCCGCGCCATCGCGGAACATCTGATAAAGCTCTTCCAGTGTCAGGCTTTGCCGTGCCTGGGTCGCCTGTGCGGCGCGGATAAAGAAGGTACCGAACAGCGGACCACTGGCACCACCGACGCTGGAAAGCAGCGTCATACCGGTATTTTTGAGAATGAAACCGATATCTTTATCTGCGATAGCAGGGAGTTTTTCCACCACTTTGCTAAAGCCTCGGTTCATATTTAGCCCGTGGTCAGCGTCGCCAATCTCGCGATCCAGCCCGGTAAGATACTCGCTCTCGGTGTTGAAAATATCGCCACAACGAGTGAGCCAGTTAACAATTTGAGTTCTGCTCAGTGACATTGCTTTCTCCTTATTTACCCCAGTTAAGGGCCGGGGTGTGGACCGGGACGTCCCAGAGAGCCAGCGTTTCGTCATCAACTTTCAGTAAGGTGATTGAGAAACCGGTCATATCCAGTGAGGTGCAGTACGCGCCAATTAAATTACGTTCGATAGTCAATCCCGCTTGCTGGCAACGTGTGGTCAGGCGGTTATAGACGCCGTACAGCTCAGAAAGCGGAGTTGCGCCAAGATTGTTAACCAGTGCAATCACCCGATCGCCAGACTGGAGCGGTTGTTTGGTTTGTGGTTCTTCCTGCCAGCTGCCTTGTTGATAATCCCAGAAACGCAAAGTGCGATGGTATGAGCCATGTTCCAGCAGGGTGTCGAACATTTCATCGACGGTTTGATCAAGGGAAGAGAAAGGGCGGCGGTCAATACCTGGCTCACCATGAATGCCGACGCCAAACTCCATCTCATTATCCGCAAGGGTAAAAGAAGGTTTGCCCGCGGCAGGAACGGTACAGGCACCGAGAGCGATACCTATTGAGTGGCCTTGATTATTCAACTTACGCCCCAGTTCCGCACAGGCGTCCAGTGAGTCGCCACGCTCCGCCGCTGCGCCTACGAGTTTTTCAATTAATACGGTGTTGGCAACGCCGCGTCGCCCGGCGGTATAAAGACTGTCTTTTACCGCAACGTCGTCATCAATGACCACAGTGGTCACTTTTACGCCGCTATCGTGCAGTAACTCGGTCGCTGTTTCAAAGTTAAGAATATCGCCGGTGTAATTTTTGATAATCAACAGTACACCTTCGCCGCCATCAATTTGCATGGAGCATTCAAAGATTTTATCGGGCGTCGGTGAGGTGAAAATTTCGCCCGGACAGGCCCCCGAAAGCATCCCCTGACCGATATAACCACAGTGCATCGGCTCGTGTCCGCTGCCGCCACCCGACAGCAGGGCGACTTTTCCTGCAACAGGGGCATCAGCTCGGGTGACATACACCGGATCCTGATGCAGTGTCAGCGATGGATGCGCTTTCGCCAGTCCTGCCAGTTGTTCGTCCAGTACGTCTTGCACATCATTGATCAATTTTTTCATTATTTTGCGCCAGCAATTACGGTAGGGCATGGATGATGTTCAACGACACGGCGACCACTGACTGCCGATGAATCCATTGTGCATCAGGCAAGGGAAAAGAAAATTAGCCCAAATTATGTTTCATAGTGAAACATATGCTTTAATAAATGTTCCATATTGAAACTTTTACGTGTATTAATACTTAAAATTGCGAGCCGGAACACCTTTTGTCATAAGGGATGCGGGATATGAGTGGCGCTTTTAACAACGATGGTCGGGGCATATCTCCCTTAATTGCAACCTCCTGGGAGCGATGCAATAAGCTGATGAAACGGGAGACATGGAACGTACCACATCAGGCCCAGGGCGTGACATTTGCTTCTATTTATCGGCGTAAGAAAGCGATGCTGACGCTCGGGCAGGCTGCGCTGGAAGATGCCTGGGAATATATGGCACCGCGAGAGTGTGCGCTGTTTATCCTCGATGAAACCGCCTGCATTCTCAGCCGTAATGGCGATCCGCAAACCTTGCAGCAGCTAAGTGCACTGGGATTCAATGACGGCACGTATTGCGCCGAGGGAATTATTGGTACTTGTGCGCTATCGTTAGCGGCTATCTCTGGTCAGGCCGTGAAAACGATGGCCGATCAACATTTCAAACAGGCACTCTGGAACTGGGCCTTTTGTGCAACGCCGTTGTTTGACAGCAAGGGCCGATTGACGGGAACAATAGCGCTGGCGTGTCCGGTTGAGCAAACTACCGCAGCTGATTTGCCGTTGACGTTGGCAATCGCCCGCGAGGTCGGTAATTTACTGCTGACGGACAGTTTGCTCGCTGAAACTAACCGTCATTTAAATCAACTTAATGCCCTGTTAGAAAGTATGGATGATGGCGTGATTAGCTGGGACGAGCAGGGTAATTTGCAATTTATTAATGCCCAGGCGGCGCGGGTCTTGCGCCTTGACGCGACGGCAAGTCAGGGACGGGCAATCACTGAACTCTTAACGTTACCCGCCGTATTGCAACAAGCAATAAAACAGGCACATCCGCTCAAACACGTAGAAGCAACCTTTGAAAGCCAGCACCAGTTTATTGATGCGGTGATAACCCTTAAACCGATAATAGAAACGCAGGGAACCAGCTTTATTTTGTTGCTCCATCCTGTGGAACAGATGCGGCAGTTAATGACCAGTCAATTAGGAAAAGTCAGCCATACCTTCGCTCATATGCCACAGGACGATCCGCAAACCCGCCGCTTGATTCATTTTGGTCGCCAGGCGGCGCGCAGTAGCTTTCCTGTCCTGCTTTGTGGAGAAGAGGGCGTGGGCAAGGCACTGCTAAGTCAGGCAATTCATAATGAAAGCGAGCGTGCTGCAGGTCCTTATATCGCCGTCAATTGTGAGTTATATGGTGATGCTGCGCTGGCGGAAGAATTTATTGGTGGCGATCGCACGGACAATGAAAATGGCCGTCTGAGTCGGCTGGAACTGGCACACGGCGGCACGCTGTTTCTTGAAAAGATTGAATATCTGGCGGTGGAGTTACAGTCTGCTTTGCTGCAGGTTATCAAGCAGGGGGTTATCACGCGACTGGATGCGCGGCGTTTAATACCAATTGATGTCAAAGTGATTGCAACAACGACCGCGGACCTCGCAATGCTGGTGGAACAAAATCGTTTTAGTCGCCAGCTGTATTACGCGCTGCATGCATTTGAAATTACCATCCCGCCTCTGCGTATGCGGCGTGGCAGCATTCCGGCGCTGGTGAATAACAAATTACGCAGTCTTGAAAAACGCTTCTCTACGCGGCTGAAAATTGATGACGATGCCCTCGCTCGCCTAGTTTCTTGTGCATGGCCAGGCAACGATTTTGAACTTTACAGCGTCATCGAGAATCTTGCTCTGAGTAGTGATAACGGGCGCATTCGCGTCAGTGATTTACCTGAACATCTGTTTACCGAGCAGGCGACAGATGATGTCAGCGCCACCCGCCTTTCCACCAGTCTGTCATTTGCGGAAGTTGAAAAAGAGGCAATTATTAACGCAGCCCAGGTCACAGGCGGTCGCATTCAGGAAATGTCGGCTTTACTTGGGATCGGCCGCACTACGCTGTGGCGGAAAATGAAGCAACATGGCATTGATGCAGGGCAGTTTAAGCGCCGGGTATGAAAGACAGAAACGATTTCTGATACATCAGAGTGATCTGTATTTCATTCCGGCGCACGCTAACAATTTTCAGCATCGTTTAAGGGCTTGTCTATCCCGCACTTAAAAGCTGAAGCGATATCCTCCGTTGACTTGCTTCTGATCAAAGAGGTTACCCTGCGTGTAATCCGCTTCGAGATAGAATGTGTGCTGTTTGTTATACTGTGCACTGACTCCCACGCCGTTATTCCAGCCATTACCTTTGAAACTGTACTTCTCCCGGGAGTCGTTCAACAGATATTCGGTATCCCCTGAAAACTCGCGGATAGCGCCAGTCTTCACATAGACATTCAGCTGGCTGTTGCCTGCGGTGATGTCATACCCCAGTATCATGCTGGCACGCCCCAGCAGCGATTCGTAGTGATTCAGATGTATATTGAGGCCATTACTCGCCTTCATAGCCATCTCATTCTGGTGGCTGTATGTAAGCTGGGTTTGCGGCTCTATATAGAACCCATAACCAGTAGGGGACAGGTTGAACCTCTGCCCGGCTTCCAGGGAGATGCTCATTCCATTCGCAGTGCCGTTGGCGTTAACGCAGTTGTTCTGACTGTCCAGTACGTGGAAACTATTTTTCTGGCGCGATGCTTTTATAACGAGATCGCTGTAAAAACCGTTTTGTGCCATGTAACTGGCGTACATTCCCATGTAGTCTGAACGTGCGGTACCGTCGCCTCCGCTATAGTCCGGCGATGCATGTGTTGAGTCAATATACAGACCGACATACAACGGCATTACATCAGAGAGACGTTTATCCCCACCAAACTGGATACCGCTGTAACCCATGTCAAAGCCGCTCAGTTTGCCACTGGCAAAGGAGTCCAGGCTTCCCCCATAACTGCGCAACCAGATATTACCGTCTTTACTCTGATTTCGCAAGTCACCCATCCGTTGCATCAGCGTACGGTTTTCAACATAGTTCAATAAGTAACCGACATTGAGATAATTGCCGCCAGCATCTGCGGTCGTGGTGGGTTTAGGCGTAGGATCGGGGTTGACTATGGGAGGCTGAGCGGGAGCTGGTGTGGGTTCAGGATTAGGAGTCGGTTCCGGAACTGTCCCGGAAGCGTAAAGCTCCCAGTTAGTGCCATTTTTACGCACATCGTACAGATATCCCCCCAACTCAACCTGAGAAGACGCGCTGAACGAGGCCGCGCCGTCAGTGGTTTTTACCACTGTCAGAACTTCATTTCCCGTTGTGGCCTCGCTGCCCTGGTTGCGGATAGCCAATACGTGATTACCAGCACTACTCCCGCTGATATTCAATAAATCCCCTCTATTATTAACGCCATTACCCTCGCCAACAACATCAGCACGCATAATAAAGGTACTGTTACCGCTCAGGTTCTCTACGTTTAATGTGGTAAATGTGCCGGCAGTTGACCCGTGGCTGGCAAAATCGACAGTTGAATGGCTCAGCGCCAGCGTGTCGAGATTAGAATTACTTGTTACGTTCCAGACGCTGTTATTCATTGCAACGTCCAGTTTCCCGCCATTGACATTATCGCTGAGGGAGGAACCTGTCCAAACCGACCCAGGGTGCATATCCAGATTGATTAGCCCACCTTTGGAAAGAACGCTACCGTTGATAAGCATACGACCCGAGGCGTTGATGCGGCTGGTGGCATAACCATCGTCATGTTGCGTTGCGATGGCCATCTGGTCGGGTGTACTCATATCAATGACCAGATCGCTCGTGAGGTCGATCTGGCTGTTGGTCATGGCATAAATCCCTCTGGCTCCTGCCGCGCCGGTGATAGCCAAACTGTCTCCGGTTATTCTACCGCCGCTGAGCGCCCACAAACCCAGCGCCAGACTGCCATTACGATCAACCGTAATATCGGTATTTTGCATGTTGATAACAGCCGTTGCCGTCTGGGCCGAGGCACCATAAGAACCGCCGGAAAAGATGCTGTTTCGTTGCGCTGCCGTGCCAGAAAAATTGATTGTCGCGTCTGAACCACTGGTGACGAGGCCACCGCCCTGCGCGGAAGAAATATGGCTATCTGCACCGATAGTGGTTGTACCACCACGAACTTCGACGCCATTGGCCGCGGCTCCAGTTACATCAACAGTGAGTGCATTCGCGCTAACCTGGCCAAAGCTCCAGAGGCCGTGAGCATTATCGCCATTGGTTTTAATGGTACTGTTTGTTCCGAGATCGACAACAGAGTTTTTCTGTACGTTTATCCCCATGGCGCTGTAGCCCTGAACATCGATTGTCAGGTCTGTCGCCGTAAAACGCGCAGCACCATTGGCGTTATTGCCGTTGAGACCACCGATATAAACACCTGTACTTCCATCGGTCTTGATTTTACTTCCGCTTCCAAGATCGACACTGGTGCCATAGTCATTGATGGTTAGGCCTATACCGTTCGAGTTTTCAATGGTGAATTGAGTGGCTGTTAGTGTTGAGCTATGCCCAATAATGATGCCGTCATCGTTACTCTTAATGGTGCTGCCTGTGCCTAAGTCAGCATGGGTATAGTCACCAATTAAGTTAATGCCGATGGCAGAGGTTTGACCAACAACATCTACTGTGAGTCGGTTAGCTGTCAGGGAGCTGTTTTTGCCCTGAATAATGATTCCTTTTGCATATCCAGAGGCGTCGTTGACATTGACGGTGACATCATTACCCAGGTTGATATTGCCAGGCGTGTTTCCTGCTGGGGTCATTACACCATAGAGGTTTCCTGATGGATCGGCGGTATCTCCTGTAATTCTGTCACCATCATTAATAGTAATATTGGTGCCATATTGACTTCCTGTATCAGCAGCTATCAGCAGGGGGGAAAAGATAATTGCATTCAAACCAATAGCGCCAAATTTTATCAGTTGAATTGAGGGCGAACGGATTTTTAATTCAGCGAGACGATCGGCTTTGGTATTCCCATTGTGTTGTTTGATGCCCATACCACTCCTATATAGTACCCAGGCTATGGGTCTATGGATTTTGTCATTTTGTTTAAGTCAATGAATAATATCCTCTTATCATCATGATATCTGTATGGTGCAATCATGATGAGCTTCTCTGAGAATAATTCTCTATTACCGGGCAAAATCAGGAACACAGGAATTAATATATATTTAACACCCCCCTTACAAAGGTGAGTTTATATCGAGTTATTCCCTAAGTTGTCGTTACTTATTCCAATTCGTTACTATGAATATGGCAAAAATATTACAACAAACAGCGGTTAAAAAATTTGGTGAAGATTTTTTGTAATAATCCTAATTAGTTATGGGATTTTC
>NZ_JBQZXE010000140.1:0-8498 GCF_053555855.1 Shigella sp. SIG3 | reverse complement strand
AAAATCGGCAATCCGGCGCATACCGGTAATTCCGCCTGCATGGGTCAGCGTGGTGCGGATATAATCGATGAGTTGCTCTTCAATCAGTTGTTTGCAGTCCCAGATGCTGTTGAAGACTTCACCCACTGCGATGGGTGTGACGGTATGTTGGCGAATGAGACGGAAGCATTCCTGGTTTTCCGCTGGCGTCGGGTCTTCCATCCAGAACATGCGATAATCTTCAATGCTTTTACCAAAGCGCGCCGCTTCAATAGGCGTTAAGCGATGGTGCATGTCATGCAGCAAATGTTCATTAAAACCAAACTTGTTACGTACCGCGTCAAACAATTTCGGCATGAAATCGAGGTATTTCTCCGTCGACCACAGCTGCTCTTCCGGCCACTGTCCTTTGGTTGCGGGTTCATAAGCCAGACCTTTACCTTTCGACATGCCGTAGGTGGTTTTCATACCAGGGATTCCGCACTGCACGCGGATGGCTTTGAATCCCAGCTCCTGATGACGGGCATAATCATCCAGAGCTTCATCAATACTGTGACCGGTGGTATGGCAATAAACCATCACCCCTTCACGAGACGCGCCGCCGAGTAACTGGTAAAGCGGCATGTTGGCAGCTTTGGCTTTAATATCCCACAGCGCCATATCAACCGCTGAAATGGCCGACATCGTAACCGGACCGCGACGCCAGTAAGCACCTTTATAGAAAAACTGCCAGATATCTTCGATACGGTGCGCATCGCGACCAATAAGCCGCGGACAAAGATGATCCTGCAAATAAGAGGCCACGGAAAGCTCACGTCCATTGAGGGTGGCATCCCCAAGGCCCGTAATACCGTCCTCAGTGGTGATTTTTAATGTGACGAAATTACGCCCCGGACAGGTAACAAAAACTTCAGCCTGGTACGTTTTGCGTTCGCAGTGGATGGTGTAGAATCACCTTTAATCATTCATACAGGGAATGAATTATGAAAATCACTCTCAGCAAACGAATCGGCCTGCTCGCTTTTCTGCTGCCTTGCGCACTGGCATTGAGCACAACTGTTCATGCCGAAACTAACAAACTGGTGATTGAGTCTGGCGACAGTGCACAAAGCCGCCAGCACGCCGCTATGGAAAAAGAGCAATGGAATGACACGCGCAATCTGCGCCAGAAAGTGAATAAACGCACTGAAAAAGAGTGGGATAAAGCCGACGCCGCTTTTGATAACCGCGATAAATGTGAGCAAAGCGCCAACATCAATGCCTACTGGGAGCCCAATACTTTGCGCTGCCTGGACCGTCGAACTGGCCGCGTTATTACCCCCTAACCTGTTATTGATTTAAGGAATGTAAGGACACGTTATGCCAAGCGCCCACAGTTAAGCTACGCCCGCTGGAGCGTGAAGATTTACGCTATGTACATCAACTCGACAATAACGCCAGTGTGATGCGTTACTGGTTTGAGGAACCCTACGAAGCCTTTGTTGAACTCTCTGATCTGTATGATAAGCGCATATTCACGATCAGAGCGAACGGCGCTTTGTGGTGGAATGTGACGGCGAAAAAGCCGGTCTGGTGGAGCTGGTGGAAATTAACCATGTTCATCGCCGGGCAGAATTTCAGATAATTATCTCCCCGGAGTATCAGGGGAAAGGTCTGGCAACCCGTGCCGCCAAATTAGCAATGGACTATGGCTTCACCGTTCTCAATCTCTATAAGCTGTATCTGATCGTCGATAAAGAGAATGAAAAAGCGATTCACATTTACCGCAAGCTTGGCTTTACGGTTGAAGGTGAATTGATGCATGAGTTTTTTATTAATGGTCAATATCGTAATGCCATTCGCATGTGTATATTCCAGCATCAGTATCTGGCAGAGCACAAAACACCGGGTCAGACTCTCCTGAAGCCGACCGCACAATAGCATTAATAATAATCGATCGTATTTTTGATGGTGTAAACCCGTTCGACGGCGGGTTTTACTCCTTCATCAACAATGATCAGCTGACAGTCCACCGGATTGGCGTGACTGTCATATTCACAGCTCTGTTTTACATTACCAACTCGTTGATTATTTAGTAAAGTAACCGCTGTGTAATCTAATTTTTTGATCGGATCCGTTGATGGCGTGGCGCTGACAGATAATGTTTTGTCGTTACTTTTCGTGGTTTTACCCAGCGGATACCCCTGATCATCATAGCGATATTCCATCTGCATTTGTTTGCTGCTGGCTTTAATCACGAAGCCATTATCATCGGTTTCCCAACTCACCCCGGCAGAAGGTAATTCTGCTAGCTGGCATTTTCCCTGTAAACGTACTCTCTTCTCCAGCGTCTCGGCATCACGGTAATAATTGGCGTCCAGTACCAGAGCGACCACGGTATTATTTTCCAGATCCAGTAATTCGAGTGAATCAAAACAGCCTTCTTCCGACAAAGTCCCAGAAACACGTTTCGTCACTTCACCTTGCTCATCCATTAATGTCTGAGTGAAATCTTTTACCGGACCACGCAGCGGATCAAAATCGAATTCATTAGAGAAACTGGCCATCTCAGGGGTAAATGAAAGTGTTACCTCTGTGCGGTCACATCCTGTGAGGAATATCGCGAGTAAGCATGGTAGTAATTTGTATTTCACAACAGTCACCAGAGAGTAGAGATGATTCTCAATCATAGTAGCAAATACAGTACTTTACACGTTAAATGCTATGCTTAAAGAAGTTATCTTCGCGTAAGGAGCTTATGATGAAACTCTCAACCTGCTGTGCCGCGCTTCTGCTCGCCCTCGCCTCACCCGCGGTACTCGCCGCGCCGGGATCCTGTGAGCGCATACAGAGCGATATATCACAGCGCATTATCAATAATGGCGTACCCGAAAGCAGCTTCACGTTAAGTATTGTACCCAATGACCAGGTTGATCAGCCTGATTCCCAGGTCGTCGGGCATTGCGCTAATGATACGCATAAAATTCTCTACAACCGCACCACCAGCGGTAACGTCTCTGCTCCCGCGCAGTCTACCCAGGATGGCGCGCCTGCCGAACCGCAGTAACACATTATCGACTGAACGCCGGATATGACACATCCGGCGATTTGAACATACAACATAATCTCACCTTATTACTCATACCCTTCTATTGATGTGGATTAATAATTCTTAACCCAAAATGGGTAGACTCCCTCTATTGTTAGCGCGCTAAATATTCAATATATAAACATTTATATAACGATAAAGAACAGGGAGTGAGTTATGTCCAAAAATGACCGAATGGTGGGCATCAGCCGCAGAACACTCGTTAAATCAACCGCGATAGGTTCTCTGGCGCTGGCTGCAGGCGGTTTTTCTTTACCGTTCACCCTGCGCAGTGCAGCGGCAGCGGTACAACAGGCCAGCGAAAAAGTGATCTGGGGTTCCTGTTCCGTCAACTGTGGTAGCCGCTGTGCACTTCGTCTACATGTTAAAGATAATGAAGTGACCTGGGTGGAAACTGACAATACCGGCAGCGATGAGTACGGCAACCATCAGGTACGCGCCTGTTTGCGCGGTCGCTCCATCCGCCGGCGTATTAATCATCCCGATCGCTTGAATTACCCAATGAAACGCGTGGGTAAACGCGGTGAAGGCAAATTCGAACGGATTAGCTGGGATGAAGCCCTGGATACTATCGCCAGTAGCCTGAAAAAAACCGTCGAACAGTATGGCAATGAAGCTGTATATATTCAGTACCCTTCGGGGATTGTTGGCGGCAATATGACCCGCTCTTCGCCATCAGCCTCGGCGGTCAAACGCCTGATGAACTGCTACGGCGGTTCACTCAATCAGTATGGCTCCTACAGCACCGCGCAAATTTCCTGTGCCATGCCCTACACCTACGGCAGTAATGATGGCAACAGCACCACGGATATTGAAAACAGCAAGCTGGTCGTGATGTTTGGTAACAACCCGGCAGAAACCCGCATGAGCGGTGGTGGCATCACTTATCTTCTTGAAAAAGCGCGCGAGAAATCGAACGCCAAAATGATTGTTATCGATCCGCGATATACCGATACGGCTGCCGGTCGTGAAGACGAATGGCTCCCTATTCGCCCGGGCACCGATGCCGCGCTGGTTGCGGGTATTGCCTGGGTATTGATTAACGAAAATCTCGTTGATCAACCTTTTCTCGATAAATACTGCGTCGGCTATGACGAAAAAACCTTACCCGCAGATGCACCCAAAAATGGTCACTATAAAGCCTATATTCTTGGTGAAGGTGACGATAAAACAGCAAAAACGCCGCAGTGGGCTTCGCAAATTACCGGTATCCCGGTAGACCGTATCATCAAACTGGCGCGTGAAATTGGCACAACAAAACCCGCTTATATCTGCTAGGGCTGGGGGCCGCAACGCCAGGCAAACGGCGAGCTGACTGCACGCGCTATTGCTATGTTACCTATTTTGACGGGCAATGTCGGCATCAGCGGCGGAAATAGTGGCGCGCGTGAATCGACCTATACCATTACGATAGAACGCCTACCGGTGCTGGATAATCCGGTCAAAACGTCAATCTCCTGCTTCAGCTGGACGGATGCTATCGATCATGGCCCGCAAATGACGGCACTCCGCGACGGTGTCCGGGGCAAAGATAAACTGGATGTGCCCATTAAGTTCATCTGGAACTACAAGGACTTGAAGCGGTTACTCGTTAGAGTCACGAGAGACCTTAGTAGGCCTGAGGTCCTGCATTGAGTCAAGACCTTGTGTCATTCTTTGTGCCAGACTTGTGTCATTAGACGGGATGTCTAGACGGCTGGTCAGGCCCCCGGTGGCCTCTTTGTCAGGACTCAGGGTGGCACCGGGGAACATTGGTGTCTTAATTGTATTGAATGAGGTCTCTAACTTTTGGTCCAAAACTCATCGTTAGCTGCTCGCCAGCTCACAGCCGAACCCGAACTGTAAGCACGACCACCAGCACCAGCTTCAGCAGGAAGACGACAAGATAGACTTTATGCAGGTCCATGCGTCCTCCTGTGTCTATTGTACCACTGCACTAGATAACTAGTACAAAATAAAGTCCAGACCGAAGGCCCAGACCATAGTTAATTAATCACATTGATAATCCACCACCTGAAGTCCTGCCAACATTCAGTCCAGCCTTACCCATGCTAGGAGTCTTAACCGGGGTGTCGTTCTGTGTCTCCACCACTGGTGCCGCATCAGGCTCTACAGGAAGCTCCACAGCAGGCGCAGGGACCGGAGGTGATACGGATGTACCACCACCAGCGGAGAAGCCCTTAGCGATGGACCGGAGGCCTTTACTAATGCTCTTACCCATTGCTGTTACGCTTCGGTCTTGGTGAACTTCAGGCGTTTGACTACAGGCAGGACTGCGGTTGCAGCGCCAGTGTCCAGCTTAACTGTCGTAGCAGCTTCAGCGACAACGAAGACCTTACCGAGGATTTCCAAGTCGTGGGACTGAGAGTCGCCATCACGTGAAAGGACGACCGTAATATTCTCACCGTCGTGACGGAAGCAGCCGAAGCTCAGGGCCGTGAAGCGTTTAGCCAGCATGAACACACCTTTGTCCTCACCGTTGTAATACGCGATGTCGGTACCCAGCATATCCACGATAGCGTCTTCACCAGAGAAGCCCTGTTTAGCAGCCAGACGGGACAGCGCTTTCAGTTGGGACTCATGGGCGATGATGCCGTAATCAGACACTTCAGAGCCGAAAGAGGACTCGGTGTTCTCAAACAGAGCGTCCATGATAGCGTCTGCCTTAGTGGTCAGGCTTCCAGTCAGGACTGGCAGCTCTACGGTCTTCAGCAGCTTGGAGGACTCCAGAACGTCAACCATGCGAGCGTTGATGGTACGGACCACATTCTCACAGATGTTCATAGCGTCCTGCTGGAGTGTGCCATGAGTGAAACCAGTGGAGGACTTGGCGTCCCACAGTTTAGTTTGCTCCGAGATGAGGATTGCCTGTTCGATAGGTTCGACGACAATCTCCTGACCAGACGGAACGGTCACGACTTCAGGTCGCTCACCACCGCGTACAGGGACGACCACAGAGCGGTCAGACAGGGTGTGGGCGATGATTGGGGTAGGCAGGCTATTGCGGGTAGGCAGGACTTCTACAGGGAACGGAATGTTATCCTGAGCGTCTTTAAGTACACCGTTCAGCATAGCCTTAACCGTCTTAGCTAACTGGAGGGCATAGACCTGTGGGTCAGCGTTAGTTGGCAGACCTTCGTTAACCTGAATGTTGTCGGTGTCGGTGATACGTACTGGCTCAATGCCGAACTGATAGCTATCTTTAATCATGGTCATAATAATCAATCTCCTAAATTAGTTTTAGATACTGTGGGTCCCGACATCAGGTCAGGACCACTTGTGTGTCTGTCTTAGAGGCTGTCCATCCAGTTACCGCCTGACTCAATGTCAGCGACAATAGCGGCACGGGAGCGACCAGCGGAATGGGTAGCACTGCGGAGGTTCTCACCATAGGTCCGGCGCTCAGCTTTGACCTGTTCGCGGCGCTGTAGCTCTTTCTGCCACTCTGCATCGGTCATGTTCTCTTCACGCATACGCTCAGCCTGAATGCGCTGCTCTTTAGCGATACGCTCAGCCTCGGCTCGCTTGTTCTGCTGGCGACGTTGGTAGGCGGTCATCAGGTCATTGCTGAAGAAGTTTCCAATGGTCACGCCAGCTTCAGCCAGAGCTTCCAGTAATTCCATGGACTCGCGGCTGGTGGCAGGCAGTCCTGACAGGTAGCCCGGAATCAGGGTCTTAATAGCGAAGGACAGTGGGTAGGACTGACCGTCCAGACTCACAGTGTTTTCGTAGAGATTGATGTCGGTGACATGGAGTTTCCAGTCATTGTTGTTGAATAACGCACTAGCTTTGCTAGACATAGTAATTACTCCTCTTGAGAGTTGAGACTATCGGTACCGCAGACACAGTTATGCCTACGGGTCTCCCCGCATCGGTCATCTCAAAAGGTTTAAATTAGGGGTTAGTGAGTGGCGTCCAGCTTAGCGAACGCTCGGCGTAACTGATTGTTCAGGTCACGGTCGACCAGCAGGTCTATCAGTTCGTCTCGACTATAGAAAGGACGCTCAGGGTCCTCTACGCCCATCCCCAGCATTGACAGGAGGCGACGGGTAGGCAGACCACGGTAACGGAGAGTAGCCTTTCCGATGGGTGTCCGTGGGTCGATATGTTGTTTAGTTGTCATTGTTAGAAGTCCTCGTTAGACCAATCATCCACGTCAAATTCACTGGTGATAGGAGCTTGGAAGTTAGGTAGACCCTCTGGTATCTCTAGAGGCAGTCGCTCGTCGACTCTCAGTGCCATCTCTTCGTGTATATGCCGAAGCAGAGAAGTCAGTAAGATAGGGTCCGCAGGATGCTCAGGGCCGTGTCTCTCAATGAAACATATGGTTGTCGCTATTGACTCCATAATCAGTTCATCAGTGAGTCGCTTAGAACCCATAGTCAGACCCCTTGCCCGCTGCTGCTTTCTGGGACTTTGTAGCCTTACCATTCAGGTGAGAATCCACCAGACGACGGACAACCTTGATATTGGATGTGCGCATGTCATGAGCGATATCCTTCCAGTTATCCTTCAGCCAGTCATAACCCTTGCGTAGAATCTTGATGGTAGGCTCTTTGTCGTTAGGCTGTGGCTGTAGACGATAGTAGCCGTTGGTCTCACCTTTCTTATTGAAGATGGCTCGTGGACGTCCGGTCGATAGGTCTATATCCGTAGTGCCAAACTCAGTAACACGCTTGGTGTAGAATGGGTTAGGACGACACAGGGTCTTCAGATATCCAGTCAGGACGCTAGCTGTCAGCATCTTAGAGCTGGTCAACTTAAGGTCCAGAGCTTTAATAACCTCGGTAGGCGTGGCGCCTGACTTGGAGTCCAGCTTGGAGTCGAGGACGATAGCACCGGGCGCATAGCAGATAGCTTTGGTCTGTGCGACCTGAAGTTGCTGGGCCTGAAGTTCGAGGACCTCTTGCTCCTTCTGGCGAATATAGGCTAGGACCTTACGACGCACAGCTTTAGACTCACGCATCCCGACCAGCAGAAGCTGGTCAGTGTTGAGGGTATAGCTTTTAACGTCCTGCCCGAAGCTTACGAAAATTTCGTAGGCTACATTTTGACCGTCCAGCTCATCTTCAATACGGGACACAAAGTCGTTGTTACGGACAGGCTTCTCCCCAGCCTCCACACGAGCCGGGTTGATGACCTTAGTCAAGAAATCGTAGCTACTCATAGACACAAGCTGGTCAAGGTTGATGACGCTAACTTCGTTGGTATTCATAAAGGATGCTCCTTTGGTAAAGCACTTTCTGTCTCCATGTGGAGTCCGCACCTATTCAATGCATCCAAACGGACCCACCAAAAAGTGCTTAACGAAAGTGAATAGGGTTAATGTTGATTAGTGTTGGTCTGGAGTGACCATGTTCTCCATGTGCATATAAGGCGAGACCGCATGTCAGGACGAGCTGTAAGGACCCCAGATGGTGAGCGGTGATAG
>NZ_JBQZXE010000139.1:0-8720 GCF_053555855.1 Shigella sp. SIG3 | reverse complement strand
GTTTCTGCCATCTGAATTTAGTAAATGGACACTCTGAACCCCGGATTCAGGAACGACTCGCGCGGAGTGTAATCCAGCGGTTTACCCTGCCAGTCGTGAACGTGCGCTCCGGCAGCTGCAGCCACAGCATGTCCAGCGGCGGTGTCCCAAATATTCGTTGGTCCGAAGCGCGGGTACAGCTGCGCCTGTCCTTCCGCCACCAGGCAGAATTTCAGCGAAGAGCCGATGGACGTGGTCTGATGTTCGCCAAGCTGTTGCAGATACTCTTTCAGCTCCGCATCTGCATGGGAACGGCTGATAACCACCAGCGGCGGGCGCGCATCGCGGACCTGAATCAGCTTGCGCACACCGCACTCTTCTTTCCAGGCATTGCCTTCTGCCGCGCTGTACATTACGTTCATTACCGGCGCATACACCACACCTAAAATCGGTTTGCCATGGTCAATGAGCGCAATGTTAACGGTGAATTCGCCATTACGTTTAATAAACTCTTTAGTACCATCCAGCGGGTCTACCAGCCAGTAACGCTGCCAGTGCTGACGGACTTCCCAACCGGGAGGATCTTCTTCAGAAAGGACCGGAATATCCGGTGCCAGCGTACGTAAACCGTCCATGATAACGGTGTGAGCGGCAATATCCGCTGCCGTTACCGGAGAATTGTCCGCTTTGCTGACGACGTCCATCGGTTTCGTCCCGTCGTAGACCTGCATAATGGCATCGCCTGCATTCCGTGCAAGCTGGCATACTTGATCTAACATTTCTCCACCTCGTCTCTGTGAGCGGTGTTAACTTATTGTTTTACTTATACCCTATCGTTAATGAATGCGCCAACTGTGATAGTGTCATCATTTTCAAAGCGTAAAATTGTGGCATTCTTCACTGTTCTATAAGTAAGGCGTTTATTCTCCCTTTTCTTTCGTATTCCCGATGATAAAAGGATGTCCCTGATGATTAAGTTTAGCGCAACGCTCCTGGCCACGCTGATTGCCGCCAGTGTGAATGCAGCGACGGTCGATCTGCGTATCATGGAAACCACTGATCTGCATAGCAACATGATGGATTTCGATTATTACAAAGACACCGCCACGGAAAAATTCGGACTGGTACGTACGGCAAGCCTGATTAACGATGCCCGCAATGAAGTGAAAAACAGCGTACTGGTCGATAACGGCGATTTGATTCAGGGGAGTCCGCTGGCCGATTACATGTCGGCGAAAGGATTAAAAGCAGGTGATGTTCATCCGGTTTATAAGGCGCTGAATACGCTGGATTATACGGTCGGTACACTCGGCAATCATGAATTTAACTACGGTCTGGATTACCTGAAAAATGCGCTGGCGGGAGCGAAATTCCCTTATGTAAATGCCAACGTCATTGACGCCAGAACCAAACAGCCAATGTTTACACCGTATTTAATTAAAGATACCGAAGTGGTCGATAAAGACGGAAAAAAACAGACGCTGAAGATTGGCTATATTGGCGTCGTGCCGCCGCAAATCATGGGCTGGGATAAAGCTAATTTATCCGGAAAAGTGACGGTGAATGATATTACCGAAACCGTGCGCAAATACGTGCCTGAAATGCGCGAGAAAGGTGCCGATGTCATTGTCGTTCTGGCGCATTCCGGGCTGTCTGCCGATCCGTATAAAGTAATGGCGGAAAACTCAGTTTATTACCTCAGTGAAATTCCGGGCGTTAACGCCATTATGTTTGGCCATGCTCACGCCGTTTTCCCGGGTAAAGATTTTGCTGATATCGAAGGGGCTGATATCACCAAAGGCACGCTGAATGGTGTTCCGGCGGTAATGCCGGGCATGTGGGGCGATCATCTTGGGGTGGTCGACTTACAACTCAGTAATGACAGCGGTAAATGGCAGGTGACGCAGGCGAAAGCGGAAGCACGGCCGATTTACGACATCGCCAATAAAAAATCCCTCGCGGCGGAAGACAGCAAGCTGGTAGAAACACTCAAAGCCGATCACGATGCCACACGCCAGTTCGTCAGCAAGCCAATCGGTAAATCTGCCGACAATATGTATAGCTATCTGGCGCTGGTGCAGGACGATCCGACCGTGCAAGTCGTGAACAACGCGCAAAAAGCGTATGTCGAACATTACATTCAGGGCGATCCGGATCTGGCAAAACTGCCGGTGCTTTCAGCTGCCGCACCGTTTAAAGTTGGTGGTCGCAAAAATGACCCGGCAAGCTATGTGGAGGTGGAAAAAGGCCAGTTGACCTTCCGTAATGCCGCCGATCTTTATCTCTACCCCAATACGCTGATTGTAGTGAAAGCCAGCGGTAAAGAGGTGAAAGAGTGGCTGGAGTGCTCCGCCGGACAGTTTAACCAGATTGCTCCTAACAGCACGAAACCACAGTCACTCATCAACTGGGATGGTTTCCGCACTTATAACTTTGATGTTATTGATGGTGTGAATTATCAGATTGATGTTACCCAACCCGCCCGCTATGACGGCGAGTGCCAGATGATTAATGCCAATGCAGAGCGGATTAAGAACCTGACCTTTAATGGCAAACCGATTGATCCGAACGCTATGTTCCTGGTTGCCACCAATAACTATCGCGCTTACGGCGGCAAATTTGCCGGTACGGGCGACAGCCATATCGCTTTTGCTTCACCGGATGAGAACCGCTCGGTGCTGGCAGCGTGGATTGCTGATGAGTCGAAACGTGCGGGGGAAATTCATCCGGCGGCAGATAACAACTGGCGTTTAGCACCGATAGCTGCCGATAAGAAACTGGATATCCGTTTCGAAACTTCCCCGTCAGATAAAGCCGCAGCGTTTATTAAAGAGAAAGGGCAGTATCCGATGAATAAAGTCGCGACCGATGATATCGGGTTTGCGATTTATCAGGTGGATTTGAGTAAGTAAAACACTTCTTTTTCGGCCTATAAATCAACCGCATCCGGCATTTATTGGCGGATGCGATGCTGCCGTATCTTATCCACCCTACAAGCCATGAACCGTAGACCGGATAAGCGCAGCGCATCCGGCAGTTATGCCGCACGTTCATCCCGCACCGCCAACACCTCGGGCAAATTCAACTCAATCCAGTCCGCCAGTGCAGCAACCTTTTCGCTCACCTGCTCGCCCAGCGGCGTGAGGCTATATTCCACATGCGGCGGCACCACCGGATACGCGATACGGTTAAGAAAACCATCCTGTTCTAACGCCTGTAACGACTGCGCAAGCATCTTTTCACTCACCCCACCGATTTTGCGCCGCAGGTCGCTAAAGCGATGAGTACCTTCGCGTAGCGCCACCAGAATCAACACCCCCCAACGGCTGGTGACGTGTTTCAACACCTCGCGCGACGGGCACTGTTCCGCAAAGAGATTACCCTCTTTCAGTTGTTGTGACAGGCTAACCTGACTCATTTCATACTTACCTTTTTGCACGTACTTACTAAAAGTAAGTTTAGGTGTTAGCGTATTTAAACACAAGACAAAACGATGGAGACTTCCCATGATCGCTATTACTGGTGCCACTGGCCAACTTGGTCACTATATTATTGAATCCTTGATGAAAACGGTTCCTGCCAGCCAAATAGTGGCTATCGTTCGTAATCCGGCAAAAGCCCAGGCCCTGGCAGCACAAGGCATTACCGTGCGTCAGGCTGACTACAGCGATGAAGCCGCACTGACATCTGCACTTCAGGGAGTGGAAAAACTACTGCTGATCTCTTCCAGCGAAGTGGGTCAACGTGCCCCGCAGCATCGTAATGTTATTAATGCCGCAAAGGCGGCTGGCGTGAAATTTATCGCTTATACCAGCCTGCTACATGCAGATACCTCCCCGCTCGGCCTCGCCGATGAGCACATCGAGACGGAGAAAATGCTGGCTGATTCTGGCATCGTTTACACCCTGCTGCGCAACGGCTGGTACAGCGAAAACTACCTCGCCAGCGCCCCGGCAGCACTGGAACACGGCGTATTTATCGGTGCGGCGGGCGATGGCAAAATCGCCTCAGCAACGCGGGCAGATTATGCGACAGCTGCGGCACTCGTGATTAGCGAAGCCGGTCACGAAGGCAAGGTTTACGAACTGGCGGGCGATAGTGCCTGGACGTTGACACAGTTAGCGGCAGAGCTGACCAAACAGAGCGGCAAACAGGTTACCTATCAAAATCTGAGCGAAGCCGATTTCGCCGCGGCACTGAAAAGCGTCGGACTGCCCGACGGACTGGCGGATATGCTGGCGGATTCTGACGTTGGCGCATCGAAAGGTGGTCTGTTTGATAACAGCAAAACGCTTAGCAAATTGATTGGCCGCCCAACGACAACGTTAGCCGAAAGCGTAAGCCATCTTTTTAATGTTAATAACTAGTTAATTAAAGTGGCATCCTCCCGCATCCTCTCTGATAATGACGGGATGCCGGGAGCAATCATGTCTGCTTCCTGAACGTTTCTTCTGACAGACCAATGGATGCCAGTAATGATTAGCGGCGTGCTGTACGCCCTGTTAGCAGGGTTGATGTGGGGGCTTATTTTTGTCGGGCCGTTGATCGTGCCGGAATACCCGGCGATGTTACAGTCGATGGGGCGTTATCTGGCGTTAGGGTTAATTGCGCTACCCATTGCCTGGCTGGGACGCGTGCGTCTGCGTCAGTTGGCGCGTCGGGACTGGCTTACCGCCTTGATGCTCACTATGATGGGCAACCTCATTTATTACTTCTGCCTTGCCAGTGCCATTCAACGTACTGGCGCGCCTGTTTCCACGATGATTATCGGCACCCTGCCGGTGGTGATTCCTGTCTTTGCCAATCTGCTTTATAGCCAGCGCGACGGCAAACTCGCGTGGGGAAAACTCGCCCCGGCACTGATTTGTATTGGCATCGGCCTGGCGAGTGTGAATATTGCTGAGTTAAACCACGGACTCCCCGATTTTGACTGGGCACGTTATACCTCTGGCATCGTGCTAGCGTTAGTTTCCGTGGTCTGCTGGGCATGGTATGCCCTGCGCAACGCCCGCTGGCTGCGGGAAAATCCCGACAAACATCCGATGATGTGGGCGACGGCGCAGGCGCTGGTCACGCTGCCGGTTTCTCTCATCGGCTATCTCGTCGCCTGTTACTGGCTGAATATACAAACGCCGGACTTCTCCTTACCTTTTGGCCCCCGTCCGCTGGTGTTTATTAGTCTGATGGTTGCGATAGCCGTGCTTTGCTCATGGGTTGGCGCACTCTGCTGGAACGTCGCCAGCCAGCGATTACCGACAGTGATTCTCGGGCCGCTGATTGTTTTCGAAACGCTGGCAGGTTTGCTGTACACCTTTTTACTCCGCCAGCAAATGCCGCCGCTAATGACGCTGAGCGGTATCGCGCTGTTAGTGATTGGCGTGGTCATCGCGGTCAGAGCAAAACCAGAAAAACCTTTAACTGAATCTGTCTCAGAAAGTTGACATGCTGGCAGTGAGTTAAATAAGCCTCTGCTACGTAAGGGTTATAGCTTTTGCCTTAAAGGTGTATTTAAAATACATCTTATCTTATTAAGAATGAGGTATCAGCTATGGCTTATCGCGACCAACCTTTAGGTGAACTGGCGCTCTCTATCCCTCGCGCTTCGGCTCTGTTTCGTAAATATGATATGGATTACTGCTGTGGCGGTAAGCAGACGCTGGCGCGCGCGGCGGCACGTAAAGAACTGGATGTTGAGGTCATTGAAGCTGAACTGGCAAAGCTTGCTGAACAACCGATTGAGAAAGACTGGCGTAGCGCCCCGCTGGCAGAAATCATTGACCATATCATCGTGCGCTACCACGATCGTCACCGCGAGCAGCTGCCGGAGCTGATCCTGCAAGCGACTAAAGTCGAGCGCGTTCACGCCGACAAACCGAGCGTGCCAAAAGGGCTGACAAAATACCTGACCATGCTGCATGAAGAGCTTTCCAGCCACATGATGAAAGAAGAGCAGATCCTCTTCCCGATGATCAAACAAGGCATGGGCAGCCAGGCAATGGGGCCAATCAGCGTAATGGAAAGCGAGCACGATGAAGCGGGCGAACTGCTAGAAGTGATCAAACACACTACCAATAACGTCACACCGCCGCCAGAAGCCTGCACCACCTGGAAAGCGATGTATAACGGCATTAATGAACTG
Organism: Shigella sp. SIG3; assembly: GCF_053555855.1. Taxonomy (NCBI): domain Bacteria; kingdom Pseudomonadati; phylum Pseudomonadota; class Gammaproteobacteria; order Enterobacterales; family Enterobacteriaceae; genus Shigella; species Shigella sp. SIG3. The sequence goes on along the minus strand of NZ_JBQZXE010000139.1, from coordinate 2,602 downwards.
ATTGATGACCTGATGGATCACATCAGTCTGGAAAACAATGTACTGTTCCCACGCGCCCTAGCGGGTGAGTGATCTAAAAGCTGGATGGCATTGCGCCATCCAGCATGATAATGCGGTTATTTCCGCAGTTCAGCAGCCCGCTTCTTACCAATAAACAGCCAGCCCAACCCCAGCGCGATAAACCACAGCGGGGTAACCAGCAGCGCCTGGCGAGTGTCATCTTCCAGTGTCAGCAACACGACCACGAACACAAAGAACGCCATACATACCCAGCACATCAGCTTGCCGAGCGGCATCTTGTAGATCGACTTTTCATGCAGATGAGGACGCTGTTTGCGGTACACCAGGTACGAGCAAAGGATAATCGTCCAGACGAACATAAACAGAATCGCGGAAACGGTTGTAATCATCGTGAACGCGCCAATCACGCTAGGATTCACATACAACATCACCACGCCGCCGAGCAGACAGATACACGAGAAGGTCAACCCTTTCGCGGGTACTGCGCGCTTAGAAAGTTTAGCGAACGCTTTCGGCGCAACACCTTCCTGCGCCAGACCAAACAGCATACGGCTGGTAGAGAAGACACCGCTGTTAGCGGAAGACGCCGCAGAGGTCAGCACCACAAAGTTGATCACGCTGGCAGCCGCAGGCAAACCTACCAACACAAACAGCTCAACGAACGGGCTTTTCTCCGGGACTACCGAACTCCACGGTGTCACGGACATAATCACAATCAGCGCGAAGACGTAGAACATAATGATACGGATCGGAATGGAGTTAATCGCGCGTGGCAGTGATTTCTCCGGATCTTTGGTTTCCGCAGCTGTTGTACCTACCAGCTCAATCCCCACGAAAGCGAAAACCGCTATCTGGAATCCGGCAAAGAAGCCACTTAAACCTTTCGGGAACCAGCCGCCGTCATTCCACAAATGCGCGAATGACGCTTCCACACCGGTCGGTGACTGAAAGTGCATCGCCACCATGACCAGGCCGACGACAATCAGCGACACGATGGCGACGATTTTGATCATCGCAAACCAGAACTCCATCTCACCGAACATTTTCACGGTGGCAAGGTTGAGCGTCAGCAGCAGCACTATCACCGCCAGCGAGGCGACCCAGTCGGAGAAATCGGGGAACCAGAACTGAGCATAAGCCGTGATCGCCACCACGTCTGCCATACCGGTTACAACCCAGCAGAACCAGTAAGTCCAGCCGGTGAAATATCCCGCCCACGGCCCCAGTAAATCGGAAGCGAAGTCACTAAAAGATTTGTATTCCAGATTCGAAAGCAGCAATTCCCCCATTGCCCGCATCACGAAAAAGAGCATAAAACCAATGATCATATAAACGAAAATGATCGACGGCCCGGCAAGGCTAATCGTTTTGCCGGACCCCATAAACAACCCAGTACCAATGGCACCGCCAATGGCAATAAGCTGAATATGTCGGTTTGTGAGATTGCGCCGTAGCGACTGTTCAGCCGGAGCCTGATCATCGGCAACGACTTTTACCTGATCTACCATGTTTTTTCTTCCTGTACCTGTCTGTGTTGTTCAGGCTCTACGGCCTTTAGTCAGTCTATGATACGACGAATCTGTATCGGGACTCATCGATATTAGGTAACAATACGCGGGATGAATACTAAGATTTAGATCTAATGTTAATTTTATGTTTAAAGTGAGTGTCATATCACGGTGATAACGCGAAACAGCTCACAAAAATACACGCTTACGGGGTCTTTGCAACACAAAATAGCGCCGTTTGGCAAACTGAAGGGTTTATTGCTGAATGCCTGCTCCCCTCTGGTTCGAGGGGAACAGAATGCGCTGCTTAGAGGATTTCCAGCAGTTCGACTTCAAACACCAGGGTGCTGAACGGAGGGATGGATGCACCTGCGCCGCGCTCGCCATATGCCAGTTCCTGCGGGATAGTCAGTTCCCATTTAGAACCTACCGGCATCAGAGTCAGTGCTTCAATCCAGCCAGGGATCACGCCATTAACCGGGAATTCAGCGGGTTCACCACGAGCAACGGAGCTGTCAAACACGGTGCCGTCGATCAGTTTACCGGTGTAATGAACACGAACGCGGTCGGTACGTGCCGGAATTGCGCCTTCACCTTGGTTGATCACGCGGAATTGCAGGCCAGATTCGGTGCTATTCACACCTTCTTTTTTGGCGTTTTCTTCCAGGTATTTCACACCTTCAGCAGCCATCGCCTGGAAACGCTGACGACGAACGGCATCGGCGCGTTCGTGGATTTCACGCAGCGCGCGATGCACCACATCAACCGGCACAGCCGGATGTTTGCCTTCCAGCGCATCGGCAATACCTGCAATCAGTGCTTCTGGCAGCAGCCCTTCCAGGCCAGATTCACTCAGTTGTTGCCCTACCTGCAAACCAATGCCGTAGCTTGCTTGCGCTTCGATGGTGTCAAAAGTTGGGGTGGTCATCGTATTTCCTTTCTTAGGGTATAAAAGTAGCGGGCAGCATATCAGCCACACTTCTTTGGGTAAAACTTTGTCGCAGGAATGATGACAAATCCCGGGGAAAAAGAAACAATAGCAATATCCCGTATGAATATAATAAAGGCGGGTT
>NZ_JBQZXE010000138.1:0-8767 GCF_053555855.1 Shigella sp. SIG3 | reverse complement strand
AAAACATCATTAATATCGGTCATATTGTTTCCTCGGTTATTTCAAATCAGCTTTATTTACCTGTTTAACAGTCCGTTGCTGCGGACTGTTTTTTTATTCAGGCCAGTGGGTCATCGTCCTGCATGGCAATGAGTTTCTGTAATCCCCGCCTGAAATTGCGTTCGGATTCTTCGTCGTGCTCCTCTTCATATTCCTGTTGCTGAACGGTCATCACATTGCCAACGGGTCGATAAACATTATCCAGCCAGGGTTCTGTCGTTTTTTGTTCAATAACCTGAATACCTTCATCCACGGCATCACGGATTTTTTCTTCTGCGCGTTTGTGCATTCCTTTAATACGCTGCTGTTGTTTGTAATAGTCGGCGCTGACCGGGAAGGCGGCGCGTTTATTGCCGTTCCATATCGCCTCACAAATAAAACTGCCATCCTTACGGCGCACTGTAATTCGCTCTGCATCATGAATGTCATAGCTGATAAGCACTTTGCGACCATGTTCATCACGCAGCTCCGGCGCGTAATAAATATTCCCAAGCCATTTGATTTCACAGCGTCTTACCGGACGCTCCACCATCGGGCAGAACATGTCGCGCAGTTCGAGATCACTCAGCCATTCAATTTCGGTGTTTTCTTCCGCCAGGCGTTTTTTTCTGAACTCAGCCGGGCTGTAATGCTTCCCGTTTGGTTTCATCGGCAGTTCAGAATGCGGGCGGTTGTTGTACCATTCCACTCCTTCACGAATAGCCTCAATCAGTTCTGACCAGGACGGCAGCTCGCGCATTGCAGATTTCTGGCGGGCATTCAGCGGTTTGTCCTGTTGCAGGGCATTAAATGCTGAACGCAGATCGCGATTGAGTACACGCAGTGTTTCCCGGTCTGCCCCCTTGCCAAAATAGGTGCGATACCGTCTGGCTATACGCATCGGCAGCGTCCGGTTCAGACGTTCAATGATGCCGCGTCCCTGCGGATTTCCGGCAATACCGGTGGGGTGGTTAATACCCAGACGGGGCAGAATCCCGACGATCTCTTTATCCAGCATATCTGCCGTTTCACCGGAACCATTATCCGAGTAATACAGGAAGGGTTTTCCGTGATTGCGAATTCCGTGCTGTATCGCCCCGGCAACAGCAAACACGTTCTCCGCAAGATCAAGACTCCAGCCAACAACAAACCGGGTTCCACCGTCGATAACAAACGTGACTTCCGGTGAAAATGGACGCCCGTGGATCGGATGCGCACATTTCAGCTTCATACCGTGGCCGTCACCAATCCAGACATAATTCACCGGCATAGCTGTCCAGTCGCGGCGGGTGAATCCCTCAAGCTGGCGGTATTCACTGCCGGTAACGCGTCCTTTTTGTTTCACCACTTCCGGCAATTTTTTCATGGCATACCGGACAACATCATAGGAAGGCATCACCTCCAGCATGTACGGTTCGTCCGCATAGCGACGTTGCCATTCCGTGACAAAATCCTCGTAGGCTTCCGACATAGGTCTGCCGTTAGCCTGACGATACTGCGCCAGAAATTCAGGCAGCCAGCTAATTTCTTCCGGTTTTATTTCGTCGCGTTTTCCTGGTGCCAGTAACAACAGTCGTTCTGCGGCGTTCTGCGACCGGTTGTATTTCAGTACCCACTGGTAAAGCGGATCACGGCTGATGGTGCGATTAGTGCCACGTTTTGCATTAGCGTTAATCGCAGCCTGTTGCAGTCGTTCCGGCAACTCACCTTTACGGGCTTTTTCAACCAGAAAGTTAATGGCTTTCAGTCGCCCGAGGTTACCGGCGCTTTCCAGCTTCAGCACTTCCACTGCCAGCGCCGCTCTTGCTTCAGACACCCGGCGCTGATTTTCAGTCAGGGCATTCAGGCGTTCTTCCATTAGTTGCGGAGAACCCCGATATGCTTCAACTGCCTGAACAGCATCAGGGTTACGCGCCGTCCTGGTAACGGTCTTCACTTCGGAGACGTTGTTCTCTGTAGCCACCAGTTGTTCCACATAGCGTTCACGCAGTGCCTTTTGGGTTACCTCAGGCAGGCAATCGATATGGTACTCAATGGCTTTTGTACCTGCTCGACGGCGACTAACGTCACCAAGAGCACGAGAAAAACGCTGTAACGCCTGTCGGATGCCTTTCGCGGTGGCTGGCATTCCAGGAACACCGAGAAGGTCATTTACGGTAACGTACGACTGCATATCACGACGCCTTCCTGATAAATCCATCGTTACGATACCGGCTGGGCCAGATGATTTCTGGCGGTACACCTATAGCGTCAGAAATAACACGTTCGTATTTTTTGTTTGGCGTACGAACTACCGCTTTCAGTGAATCCTGAGCATAACCGGCATGGAGTGAAAGCTCCCGAAAGGAAGACCACCCATTATCTTTGAGTGCTTGCTGAATCATCAGCGAAGGCCAATCGCGGCCACTATCTTCTCTTTGTCTCATCTTTCCTTTACCCTACAAAATTACCCGCGCGGATATTCGCGTGGATATCCGAGTAAATAAAATCGCAGATCACAAAAAGCACCAATACAAGGTATTTTTTTGTATTTTATTTGGATTTTTAAAATTACCTTTCCATTCAATTAGATAGATGGAAAAGAACCTTTATACAGAAAAATACCTAGAGGTACTTTTATGGAGCAGGCAAAAGAACCTATCGTGGAGCGCATGGCTTATCTTATTAGGCGGTATCCATCAAGAAGTGCTGCCGCCAGAGCCTGTGGCATAAATATCAATACGTTACAAAGCTATTTTAAAAAGGGAAATACACCAGAACCTCGAGAAAGCATATTGGTACGCATTGCAGAAAGTGAAGGTGTTAGTCTTGAATGGCTAAAAACCGGTAACGGGAATCCACCAAAAACACAAAAAACACAAAGTGATTTAAGCCAAGGGGATCAGCTAACAGAAATGTTGTCGTTTCTTACCAGTGAGGAACGAGAAGCCCTTACAAACATGCTCGCAAGGAAAGGTGTTGAGACTGTGCTACGCTTGTTAGATAAGGAAACTCAAGAGCTACTGCAACTAGAGGGCCGTAAACGCCTGGCAGCGTTGATGCTCGTTGATATGCCCGACGAGCAAGTCAGAGAGATTTTGGAAGAGATTGAAGCTAGTATTCTCTCAGAGAGTGTAAACGCGAAGGCGGGTTAACTTCATTGACCTGCCTTTAGGGTGCCTTTAAAATTCGTTTTTAAAGGCTACGATGACATTTTTGAAGAGTCTTAAAAGAATTAAAATACACGGCGCGCCTATCTTGAATGTTTTATCGATATCGAAGCATTGAGCATTTTTAACTCGTTTTATCTTGAATGCAATCGGCGCATAACTTATTGAATCCCATCAAATCCCGTCTTTTTTTACCCATTCCCGGTTATCTTGAATAAATTACCTAGTCATATAACACACTTCTTGCCGCACTGGCATTCATCGCTTTTCAGGCACAGGCGGTGAACGTCACCGTGGCGTATCAAACCTCAGCCGAACCGGCGAAAGTGGCTCAGGCCGACAACACCTTTGCTAAAGAGAGCGGGGCGAGCGTGGACTGGCGTAAGTTTGACAGCGGAGCCAGCATCGTGCGGGCGCTGGCTTCTGGCGACGTGCAAATCGGCAACCTCGGATCCAGCCCATTAGCGGTTGCAGCCAGCCAACAGGTGCCGATTGAAGTCTTCTTGCTGGCGTCAAAACTGGGTAACTCCGAAGCGCTGGTGGTAAAGAAAACTATCAGCAAACCCGAAGATTTGATTGGTAAACGCATTGCCGTACCGTTTATCTCCACCACCCACTACAGCCTGCTGGCGGCGCTGAAACACTGGGGGATTAAACCAGGGCTAGTGGAGATTGTGAACCTGCAGCCGCCCGCGATTATCGCCGCATGGCAGCGGGGTGATATTGATGGTGCTTATGTCTGGGCACCGGCGGTTAACGCCCTGGAAAAAGACGACAAGGTGCTGACCGATTCTGAACAGGTCGGGCAGTGGGGTGCGCCAACGCTGGACGTCTGGGTGGTGCGCAAAGATTTTGCCGAGAAACATCCTGAGGTCGTGAAAGCGTTCGCCAAAAGCGCCATCGATGCACAGCAACCGTACATTGCTAACCCTGACGCGTGGCTGAAACAGCCGGAAAACATCAGCAAACTGGCGCGTTTAAGCGGCGTGCCTGAAGGTGACGTTCCGGGGCTGGTGAAGGGAAATACCTATCTGACGCCGCAGCAACAAACGGCAGAACTGACCGGACCGGTGAACAAAGCAATCATCGACACCGCGCAGTTTTTGAAAGAGCAGGGCAAGGTCCCGGCTGTAGCGAATGATTACAGCCAGTACGTTACCTCGCGCTTCGTGCAATAAAAGGAGGCGCAGATGCTGCAAATCTCTCATCTCTATGCCGATTATGGCGGCAAACCGGCACTGGAAGATATCAACCTGACGCTGGAAAGCGGCGAGCTACTGGTGGTGCTGGGGCCGTCCGGCTGCGGTAAAACCACCCTGCTGAATCTGATTGCCGGTTTTGTGCCTTATCAGCATGGCAGCATTCAACTGGCGGGTAAGCGTATTGAGGGACCGGGAGCAGAGCGTGGCGTAGTTTTTCAGAATGAAGGGCTGCTACCGTGGCGCAATGTACAGGACAACGTGGCGTTCGGCCTGCAATTGGCAGGTATAGAGAAAATGCAGCGACTGGAAATCGCGCACCAGATGCTGAAAAAAGTGGGGCTGGAAGGCGCAGAAAAACGCTATATCTGGCAGCTTTCCGATGGTCAACGTCAGCGGGTGGGGATTGCCCGCGCGCTGGCGGCGAATCCCCAGCTGTTATTACTCGATGAACCGTTTGGTGCGCTGGACGCCTTCACCCGCGACCAGATGCAAACTCTGCTGCTGAAACTCTGGCAGGAGACGGGCAAGCAGGTGCTGTTGATTACCCACGATATAGAAGAAGCGGTGTTTATGGCGACTGAACTGGTTCTGCTTTCATCCGGCCCTGGCCGTGTGCTGGAGCGGCTGCCGCTCAACTTTGCTCGCCGCTTTGTTGCGGGAGAGTCGAGCCGCAGCATCAAGTCCGATCCACAATTCATCGCCATGCGCGAATATGTTTTAAGCCGCGTATTTGAGCAACGGGAGGCGTTCTCATGAGTGTGCTCATTAATGAAAAACTGCATTCGCGGCGGCTGAAATGGCGCTGGCCGCTCTCGCGTCAGGTGACCTTAAGCATTGGCACGTTAGCGGTTTTACTCACTGTATGGTGGACGGTGGCGGCGCTGCAACTGATTAGCCCGCTGTTTTTGCCGCCGCCGCAACAAGTACTGGCAAAACTGCTCACCATTGCCGGACCGCAGGGATTTATGGACGCCACGCTGTGGCAGCATCTGGCTGCCAGCCTGACGCGCATTGTGCAGGCGCTACTCGCGGCGGTGGTGATCGGTATTCCGGTCGGGATCGCCATGGGGCTAAGCCCGACGGTGCGCGGCATTCTGGATCCGGTAATCGAACTTTATCGTCCGGTGCCACCGCTGGCTTATTTGCCGCTGATGGTGATCTGGTTTGGTATTGGTGAAACCTCGAAGATCTTACTGATCTATTTAGCGATTTTTGCGCCGGTGGCGATGTCGGCGCTGGCAGGGGTGAAAAGCGCGCAGCAGGTTCGCATTCGTGCCGCCCAGTCGCTGGGTGCCAGCCGTGCGCAGGTGCTGTGGTTTGTCATTTTGCCCGGCGCGCTGCCGGAAATCCTCACCGGATTACGCATTGGTCTGGGTGTGGGCTGGTCTACGCTGGTAGCGGCGGAGCTGATTGCCGTGACACGCGGTTTAGGATTTATGGTTCAGTCAGCGGGTGAATTTCTCGCGACTGACGTGGTACTGGCGGGGATCGCGGTGATTGCGATTATCGCCTTTCTTTTAGAACTGGGTCTGCGCGCGTTACAGCGCCGTCTGACGCCCTGGCATGGAGAAGTACAATGGGTGAACGTCTGAGCATTACCCCGCTGGGGCCGCATATCGGCGCACAAATTTCGGGTGCCGACCTGACGCGCCCGTTAAGCGATAATCAGTTTGAACAGCTTTACCATGCGGTGCTGCGCCATCAGGTGGTATTTCTGCGCGATCAAGCTATTACGCCGCAGCAGCAACGCGCGCTGGCCCAGCGTTTTGGCGAACTGCATATTCACCCTGTTTACCCTCATGCCGAAGGGGTTGACGAGATCATCGTGCTGGATACCCATAACGATAATCCGCCGGATAACGACAACTGGCATACCGATGTGACATTTATTGAAACGCCACCCGCAGGGGCGATTCTGGCAGCTAAAGAGTTACCTTCGACCGGCGGTGATATGCTCTGAACCAGCGGTATTGCGGCCTATGAGGCGCTCTCTGTTCCCTTCCGCCAGCTGCTGAGCTGGCTGCGTGCGGAGCATGATTTCCGTAAATCATTCCCGGAATACAAATACCGCAAAACCGAGGAGGAACATCAACGCTGGTGCGAGGCGGTCGCGAAAAATCCTCCGTTGCTACATCCGGTGGTGCGAACGCATCCGGTGAGCGGTAAACAGGCGCTGTTTGTGAATGAAGGCTTTACTACGCGAATTGTCGATGTCAGCGAGAAAGAGAGCGAAGCCTTGTTAGGCTTTTTATTCGCCCATATCACTAAACCGGAGTTTCAGGTGCGTTGGCGCTGGCAACCGAATGATATTGCGATTTGGGATAACCGCGTGACTCAGCACTATGCCAATGCCGATTACCTGCCACAGCGGCGGATTATGCATCGGGCGACGATCCTTGGGGATAAACCGTTTTATCGGGCGGGGTGATACGAGTGTGGACGGTTCCCTCGCCCCCTTGGGGAGAGGGTTAGGGTGAGGGGGCGTTCACCGTACTTTCAACAGGTTAACTCCCCCTTTCTGAGAGGAAAAAAATTAACGCAGAATCTTCTTCTCAGCCAAATCCAGCGCAAAGTAGCTGAAAATCAGATCCGCACCCGCACGCTTAATTGAACCTAAGCTTTCGAGCACGACTTTCTCTTCATCTATAGCACCCGCCAGCGCGGCGAACTTAATCATCGCGTACTCACCGCTCACCTGATACGCGCCAATCGGCAATTCAGTACGTTCACGCAGCTCACGCACGATGTCGAGGTACGCTCCAGCAGGTTTAACCATCAGGCAGTCTGCGCCCTGGGCTTCATCCAGCAGTGACTCACGAATCGCCTCGCGACGGTTCATTGGGTTCATCTGATAGCTTTTGCGGTCGCCTTTTAATGCGCTTCCGGCAGCTTCACGGAACGGGCCATAAAAGGAAGAGGCGAACTTGGTCGAATACGACATAATCGCCGTATCTTTAAAGCCTGCAGCGTCCAGCGCCTGACGAATCGCCTGTACCTGGCCGTCCATCGCGGCGGAAGGGGCGATGAAGTCTGCGCCTGCAGCAGCTGCAACCACGGCTTGCTTGCCTAAATTTTCCAGAGTCGCGTCGTTGTCGACGCCATGCTCGCACAGCACACCGCAGTGACCGTGAGAAGTGTATTCACAGAAACAAGTGTCTGACATGACGATCATTTCTGGCACAGTCTGCTTGCAGATGCGCGACATACGCGCCACCAGTCCATCTTCCCGCCAGGCGTCGCTGCCGGTTTCATCGGTATGGTGAGAGATGCCAAAAGTCATTACGGAACGGATACCGGCGTTGGCGATGCGTTCAATTTCGCGTGCCAGATGTTTCTCTGGAATGCGCATCACGCCTGGCATGGCTTCAACGGCTTTGTAGTCGTCAATTTCTTCTTCAACAAAGATCGGCAACACCAGGTCGTTAAGGCTAAGTGTTGTCTCTTCAAACATAGCGCGCAGCGCAGGAGATTTGCGCAGGCGACGAGGGCGTTGGATTAAGTCTGTCATGGTCTGCCTGATGTTTGTGGAATTAAGGTGCACAGTATACCTGAAGCGGGGCAGGAGTGTTTTACGAAAGTTGTCGCGATGTTGACAAGAAGAGAATGAAAGAGAGACCAGGACATCTTTGTAATAGAAATAGCAATAATTTCATATTCACTGAAAATATTTTTAATCTTTATTTATAGCTCTTGGTTATTATTTTTTTGGCGTTTGGTTGTGCTGCTATAAATTGAATAATTCAAACTTTGTTGTATATTGATAAGATATTTATCTGGTTTGTGTTTTTGATATTTATAACGCGTATGCATCAAAAATAACATTATCTGCAACATGCTGAAATATCGTCCTTTTATCAATTTGATGCGTGTTTTTCTCCATAAATTATATATGTCCACATTCGGACTTAGGGGAAAGAATAATTGAACCATTCGTCTGTAACGCAGCATAATCGTTAGCGCGAAACATAATATGTTTTCTATGCATTGATAATTGATGGATCAACTTATTACGTCCCTGAGGGGGATGACAAATGCACTCCTGGAAAAAGAAACTTGTAGTATCACAATTAGCATTGGCTTGCACTCTGGCTATCACCTCTCAGGCTAATGCAGCGACCAACGATATTTCTGGTCAAACTTACAATACTTTCCATCACTACAACGACGCCACCTATGCTGATGACGTTTACTATGATGGTTATGTAGGCTGGAACAACTATGCCGCTGATAGCTATTACAACGGCGATATCTACCCGGTCATTAATAACGCTACCGTTAACGGCGTGATTTCTACCTACTATCTGGACGACGGTATTTCTACCAATACCAACGCCAATAGTCTGATAATCAAAAACAGCACTATTCACGGTATGATTTATTCCGAGTGCATGACAACTG
>NZ_JBQZXE010000137.1:0-8903 GCF_053555855.1 Shigella sp. SIG3 | reverse complement strand
GGCTGGTTGTCCTGCTGACGCCCGGAGACGATCCTCTCAGGGCATTTTTGATATGGGTACTGTCAGAATCCATCGGCGCTCTGGCACTGGTGCCGCTGGGATTGTTATTTAAACCACACTATCTGCTGCGCCATCGCAACCCACGGTTGCTTTTTGAGTCGCTGCTCACGTTAGCCATCACACTGACGTTAAGCTGGCTTTCGATGCTGTATCTGCCGTGGCCTTTTACTTTCATTATTGTGCTGTTGATGTGGAGCGCCGTGCGCCTGCCACGAATGGAAGCCTTTTTGATCTTCCTTACCACGGTGATGATGGTGTCGCTGATGATGGCCGCGGATCCCTCCCTGCTTGCTACGCCGCGTACGTACCTGATGAGCCATATGCCGTGGCTACCGTTTTTGCTGATCCTGCTGCCCGCCAACATCATGACCATGGTGATGTATGCCTTTCGTGCGGAACGCAAACACATTTCCGAAAGCGAAACCCGCTTTCGGAACGCGATGGAATATTCCGCTATCGGTATGGCGTTAGTGGGCACCGAGGGACAATGGCTGCAATCCAACAAAGCACTCTGCCAGTTTCTCGGTTACAGTCAGGAAGAGCTGTGCGGACTCACCTTTCAGCAACTGACCTGGCCGGAGGATCTCAATAAAGATCTCCAACAGGTTGAAAAGCTGATAAGCGGTGAAATAAACACCTATTCAATGGAAAAACGCTACTACAACCGCAATGGCGATGTTGTCTGGGCGTTGCTTGCCGTCTCACTGGTGCGCCACACGGATGGCACGCCGCTCTATTTTATCGCTCAGATTGAAGACATTAACGAGCTAAAACGCACCGAACAGGTGAATCAGCAACTGATGGAGCGCATCACGCTGGCTAACGAAGCGGGCGGGATTGGCATCTGGGAGTGGGAGCTGAAGCCGAATATTTTTAGCTGGGATAAGCGGATGTTCGAGCTGTATGAAATTCCTCCGCATATCAAACCGAACTGGCAGGTGTGGTACGAGTGCGTGCTGCCGGAAGATCGCCAGCATGCCGAAAAAGTGATTCGTTGCAATCACGCTCGCCCTTTAAGCTGGAATTTCGCATTGCCGTGAAAGATGGCATCCGCCATATCCGCGCCCTCGCCAACCGGGTACTGAATAAAGAAGGCGAAGTCGAACGCCTGCTCGGCATTAATATGGATATGACCGAGGTTAAACAGCTTAACGAGGCATTGTTTCAGGAAAAAGAGCGCCTGCACATTACGCTGGATTCCATCGGTGAAGCCGTGGTCTGTATTGATATGGCGATGAAAATTACCTTTATGAATCCAGCGGCGGAGAAGATGAGCGGCTGGACGCAGGAAGAAGCATTAGGTGTTCCGCTCCTGACGGTGTTGCATATTACTTTTGGCGACAACGGACCATTAATGGAGAACATTTACAGTGCCGACACCTCACGTTCCGCGATTGAACAAGATGTGGTGTTGCACTGCCGGAACGGCGGCAGTTACGACGTGCATTACAGTATTACGCCGTTAAGTACTCTGGACGGCAGCAATATAGGCTCTGTACTGGTGATTCAGGACGTCACCGAATCACGCAAAATGCTGCGCCAGCTGAGCTACAGCGCCTCCCATGATGCACTGACGCATCTCGCCAATCGCGCCAATTTTGAGAAGCAACTGCGTATCCTGCTGCAAACGGTAAACAGTACACATCAGCGACATGCCCTGGTGTTTATCGATCTTGATCGCTTTAAAGCGGTGAATGACAGCGCCGGGCATGCGGCGGGTGACGCTTTACTGCGCGAACTGGCGTCGTTGATGCTGAGTATGCTGCGCTCCAGCGACGTGCTGGCGCGACTCGGTGGTGATGAATTTGGTCTACTGTTGCCAGACTGTAATATCGAAAGTGCGCGTTTTATCGCTACACGCATTATCAGTGCCGTGAATGATTATCACTTTATATGGGAAGGCCGTGTGCATCGGGTAGGTGCCAGTGCCGGGATTACCTTGATTGATGACAACAATCATCAGGCGGCAGAAGTGATGTCGCAGGCTGATATCGCCTGTTATGCCTCCAAAAATGGTGGACGGGGCCGGGTGACGGTTACGAACCACAGCAAGCTGCCGCACATAGCGAACGGGCGGCGATGTCGCTTGATGAACAGTGGCGGATGATTAAAGAGAATCAGTTGATGATGATCGCCCACGGTGTCGCTTCGCCGCGGATCCCGGAAGCGCGTAATTTGTGGCTGATTTCACTTAAGCTCTGGAGTTGCGAAGGCGAGATTATTGATGAACAAAAATTTCGTCGTAGCTTCAGCGATCCGGCACTTAGCCATGCTCTTGACCGACGGGTATTCCACGAATTTTTCCAGCAGGCCGCAAAAGCGGTTGCCAGTAAAGGCATAAGCATCGCCCTCCCCCTTTCCGTTGCCGGTTTGAGTAGCGCCACGCTGGTGAATGATCTGCTTGAGCAGCTGGAAAATAGCCCTCTACCACCACGGTTATTACATCTGATTATTCCGGCTGAAGCGATTTTAGATCACGCAGAAAGCGTGCAAAAACTGCGGCTGGCGGGATGTCGGATAGTGCTCAGCCAGGTGGGCCGCGATCTGCAAATCTTCAACTCGCTGAAAGCGAATATGGCAGATTACCTGCTACTTGATGGTGAGTTATGCGCCAACGTGCAGGGTAATTTGATGGATGAGATGCTGATTACGATTATTCAGGGGCACGCTCAGCGACTCGGGATGAAAACCATCGCCGGGCCAGTCGTTTTACCCTTAGTGATGGATACGCTTTCTGGCATCGGCGTCGATCTGATTTATGGTGATGTGATTGCCGATGCCCAACCGCTGGATTTGCTGGTGAATAGCAGTTATTTCGCGATTAACTGAGAGAGCGTTTGCCCATTGCCTGATGCGATGCTAACGCGTCTTATCAGGCCTACAAATCGCTCATTCCGCAGGCGGGATAAGGCGCTCGCACCGCTTCCGGCGACCAACGTCATGCTTCGTCTGGTTGCCAGCCTTCCGTATACCAGATATGCAACAGCGCATAAGAACGCCAGGGCTTCCAGCGCTCGGCATAACGGCGGATTTGTGCCGGTGTCATCCCCAGAAATCGCTGTTTAATCAGATAATCATCCGGCAGAAAAACATCTTTCGCCTGCCAGCCGCGCAAGGCGAAATAATTCGCCGTCCAGCGCCCGATACCCGGAAAAGTTTGCAGCGTTTTCATCGCCTGCTCCACATCGCCCGGTATTGTCATTGGTAAGGTGCCCTCCAGCGCCGCATTTGCCAGATGAATCAGCGCCTCTGCCCGTTTCAACGGCATACCTAACGCTTTTAATGCCTGCGGGTCGGCTGCTGCCAGCCGCTGAGGCGTGGGGAAGCAGATATACTCCGGAAAATCATCCAGCCGTTCGCCATAAAGCTGTGCCACTCTGGCGGTCAATTTTGCCGCCATCGCCACGCTCACCAGTTGGCCTAAAATCGCCCGCACGCCCTGCTCAAAAGCATCAACACTGCCGGGTAAACGCAATCCGGGCCGCGCCGCGCCTAACTTGCCCAACGCACCGTTAACAATCTGCGGGTTACATTGCAGATCAAGCAGGCGGCTCATTTTCGCCAGACACTCAGCGGCAACGGGTTCTAAACCTGCACTTAAATTTATGTGCAGAGTATGGCGGGCTATATCCGGAATAGCAGTCACCACGCCGCGATATTCGCCCACTGCCAGACTACGGGCATAATAACTGTCCGCGACCGTTTCCACACCACTCACCGCACGGGCGGCGAGAAATCCCAACATCCACGACCAGTCATACGGCGGCTGCCAGTTCAGGATATACATCGCATCTCCTTATTCATCCGCTTTCAGCATAAACGTTATTCAGACGTTACGCTTTGCTTTCATATTCCGGTTGTCGCGACGGCAACATTTCGCTAAAGTCACGCCCCTTCTTCACCGGCATGGGGATTATTTCGTGTTTATTGGTTTTGATTACGGTACAGCAAACTGTTCAGTGGCGGTCATGCGTGACGGTAAACCGCATTTGCTAAAAATGGAAAACGACAGCACGCTGCTGCCTTCAATGCTTTGCGCGCCAACGCGTGAAGCGGTAAGCGAATGGCTGTACCGCCATCATGACGTTCCGGCAGACGACGATGAAACGCAGGCGTTGTTACGACGGGCGATTCGTTATAACCGCGAAGAAGATATCGATGTTACAGCGAAAAGCGTGCAGTTCGGTCTTTCCTCACTGGCACAGTACATTGATGATCCAGAAGAAGTGTGGTTTGTGAAATCACCAAAATCGTTCCTCGGTGCCAGCGGCTTAAAACCGCAGCAGGTAGCGCTGTTTGAGGATCTGGTCTGCGCAATGATGTTGCACATTCGCCAGCAGGCGCAGGCGCAGCTGCCAGAAGCAATTACTCAGGCGGTGATTGGTCGCCCGATCAACTTCCAGGGGCTGGGCGGCGATGAAGCAAACGCCCAGGCGCAGGGGATTCTGGAACGCGCGGCGAAGCGTGCCGGGTTTAAGGATGTGGTATTCCAGTACGAGCCGGTAGCGGCTGGGCTGGATTACGAAGCCACCTTGCAGGAAGAAAAACGGGTGCTGGTGGTGGATATCGGCGGTGGTACGACTGACTGTTCATTGCTGCTGATGGGGCCGCAGTGGCGTTCGCGTCTCGATCGTGAAGCCAGTCTGCTGGGTCACAGTGGTTGTCGTATTGGCGGTAACGATCTGGATATCGCCCTAGCGTTTAAAAACCTGATGCCACTGCTGGGTATGGGTGGCGAAACCGAAAAAGGCATCGCCCTGCCGATCCTGCCGTGGTGGAATGCGGTTGCCATCAACGACGTTCCTGCACAGAGTGATTTCTACAGTAGTGCCAACGGTCGTCTGCTTAACGATCTGGTACGCGATGCCCGCGAACCGGAAAAAGTGGCCCTGTTACAGAAAGTCTGGCGTCAGCGTTTAAGCTATCGCCTGGTGCGTAGCGCAGAAGAGTGCAAAATTGCTCTTTCAAGCGTAGCGGAAACCCGCGCCTCACTGCCGTTTATCAGCAATGAACTGGCTACGCTGATTAGCCAGCGAGGGCTGGAAAGCGCCCTCAGCCAGCCACTGGCGCGGATTCTGGAACAGGTGCAACTGGCCCTGGATAACGCCCAGGAAAAACCGGACGTTATCTACCTGACCGGCGGTAGCGCCCGTTCTCCGCTGATTAAAAAAGCGCTGGCAGAACAGTTGCCGGGCATTCCGATTGCAGGCGGCGATGACTTTGGCTCCGTCACCGCCGGGCTGGCACGCTGGGCGGAAGTGGTATTTCGTTAAAAGAAAATGGCTCAGCAGCGGCTTAAATCAGCCTGCGCCTGAGCCAGTTTTTCTGCCGCCTGACGTAACGGTTCCATCAACGGCATGGTCCGTGCTGGAGCATGAAGGCGGAATCGCTGCAACTCTGTCGCGCCGACAGTCAACGTCGATTCCAGCCGATGTCGTTTGGCGGCCATTTTCGCCATTACCGCCTGTCTGTCTGCTGGCGTTACCGCTTCGTTCGGCCTGAACACAAAACGGCGTTCACAGCTCGCTTTCCAGTCGATGACCGCCTGGGTCAGATGATCACCAAACCCTTTAACTTGCTTAACGCCACGACGGGTAACACCTGCTGCTGTTTCAATACCAAAAGACCATAACGCCGCTTTACGCGCAGGGCCAACGCCGGGAATAGAGGCAACATCAATAAAAAATCCCTCCAGAAACTTCTACTTCTGCCGTTCCCTTGCAGTGTCATGAAGTGCTGCCAGAGCGAGTTTCTCTTCTTCCGGTAACCCGAGAATTTCGTCCTTCATTTTTTCGAGCATCGTCCGTTTGGCGATAAAACCTTCCAGGCCGCCTACCTGCTGGATCTGGCGGACTAAATGGTCATAGTCCATTTTCGCACGATTAAATGCCTCACGGCGTTGCTGAACTTCTGCTTTGTACGCTTTGCTTGTCAGACTGCCAATAATCCAGATAGCCGCCAGCACAGGAACCAAAATAATATAACGCGGTTCTGCCTGAAGGCCGCAAAGCAGCAGCGATAATGCTGACAGTGCGATCTCAAGCAGAATGATGTATTCGCGCCGTAACAGGCCTAAAGGAAGCGGCCTGCCAGTCGGTTGGAAATGATCGGGTAATGGCAGTTGCAATGCTGGCGGTGCTACTGACGCCATCACCATCGCCCAGACTTTTGCCAGCACAAAATCCCCGCCGGTGGTAATGACCTCTTCGCCGAGATCAATAAAATAGATAACGCCTTGATTATCCAGCGTACACCACAGGCAGTCGGTCAAATGAGCGGGATAAACATGCATTGCCGAAACGGGACATTTCTTTAACTGTTGGCGCAGAGAATCAAGCGCCGCTACCCACGCTTTAGCCGTCGGACGCCCGGTTGCCACGCCACTTTCCGTGAATGCCTGCTGAAACATGGCTTCAACATCACTCGGTAACATCGATAGCGGAATCGATCGTGGCGGCGGTTTTAAACCACGTCGCTGATTATCTGACGCGTAGGCATAACGGAAATGGGTAATATCCGTCTCCAGCGCATTACCCGCATCAGAGATAAGCGGCACACCAGAATAAGGATGCCGGCCACCAAACAAGACGTGAAAAATCAGCAACGCAAGGCCAAAATTACCGTGATTTTCTGTGCGTTCAAAGCCGACAAATGACGACAAGGTTTGTAGCTCTGGCGGCGTAAAATGCGACACGCCGACTTCGCATAAATGCAGTGTGCCATTGGCGTTAATCTGAAAGGAGTCGCTATCAATCAACACCACTTTGCTGTCGCGACCTACCATAAAACTGTTCTGGTTTACGTCACCCACGACATGCCCGTGCTCGTGAACCGTAGCAAAAGATGAAGCAATATTGCGCGCAACATAGAGTAGAAAATCCCACGCACAATGAGGGTAACGTTGACGACGATGTGCCGGGCTATAGATCATATGAATCGGTTCTTTACCAGAAACTTTTGGCATCATAAAACCGATAACTTTTCCGCCTCGTCCACCGTGAAGCGTTGCCTGCGGCCAGGCGACATAATTCAACAATTGCGCGTCAGCTGTCGCAGCCATAAAGGCAAGTTTGTCCTGTTTTAAGGCGGGTGGCGGCGTGTGATAAATCTTGGCGACGCTATCGACAAACTCATTGATATCATAAACCGCGCCTTCACCGCCTTTGCCCAGTTCACGGCCTGGCGTAACGCACTCGCCAGTAGCAGTATATAAAGTGGGTTTCATGGTAACCACAGCGCCAGTGCCAACGTTTTATCATCATCCGTACGCTCGTTTACCGCCGGGCTGGACAAAAACTGCTTTAACAATTCAGGTAATAAATCGAGTTGTTCCTGCGTTGCTGACGCCAGTCCATTGAAAAACGGGGTAAAGAAAGGCACATGCGGAGAATTATCCAACATATTTAACGCCAGTCGCTGGATACCATCCGTAAATGCTGCAACTTTATGCACACGCTCAGTGCTGGTGAAAGTTTCCAGTCTGGAAACGGCATCTTCATCGGTAATGAAGTGCGTCATATTGGCATATTCACCCACCATCGGCGTAAGCGGCAATTGCAGACCGTGACCAAAATCCACCACCACGCCGCCATCGCCAATCTGCATAATCAAGGTGCCATTAGCCGATGAAATCAATCCCAGAAACGTGCAGGCAAAATCGCGAACTGCTAATTCTTTGGCTTCCGCCTCGGCAAAAAGTCGCTGACGAACGGTCAGCACAATATCCGTGGCGAGGATATCATTAAGCCCCAATTCCCCACCCTGCACTTTTTGCGACATATAAGCCATCGCTTCATTGACGGCGAGCATCGCGCCTTCGCCCCCCTGCGAAACGCTACCTGCGCCATCAGCAAGGAACATCACCAGTAATGGCTGCTGGTCATTTAGCCAGGCAACCTGCATCTGGCAGGCATCCTGGCAAGGCAAGTCCGCGCTGATGTGCGACGTTCCAACAGCGGATGCATAAACCAGACGCCAGCTCACACTGACGTCCAGCCTTTTGGCGCTTCCAGCACAACTTCCGTTCCCGGCGTGGAGCGGGAAACCGAACGCAGCGAACTGGATAACCAGCTAAACAGTTCACGGAATTGTAATCCTTGCAGAGGCAAAGGCTGACGAACGCTGATTTGTGCCAGAGTCTTCATATCCGCCCCCTGAACACCGATGGAAAAGAAAGCAAACCTTTTATCTTCTTCCCCCCGAAACACTTTGTTGGCTGCAGCCTGCCACTCATCGGTTGGTGCACCATCGGTAATCAGGAAAATCCACGGGCGATAATACGAAATACCATTTGCACGATACTCACGTTTCCGCTCCTCTACCATATCCAGGGCTTTGGTAATGGCCGCACCCATTGGTGTATCGCCCTGGGCAAACAGGATGGGCGGAAAAAAATTAGCGGCGCTGGTAAAGGGTTGTTCCACATGCACCGGGCCGAACGTCACAATGCCGAGTTCCACTCTTTTTAAAGCCAGCGAATCGGCAAGCAGCTCATCGCGAAAGGTAACCAATCCGGTGTTAAGTTCATTAATAGGTCTGCCACTCATCGAGCCAGAAACATCCAGCAGCAGAATGCAGGGGCAACGTGGTTCCGGGTTACTGGCAAAATCGCTGGTGGCAAACGTGATTTGTTCGCTCATAAGAAATCCTTTCTTAGAGAATTATTGAGGTCCGGTATCATACCGACTGCAATAATGAAATAAGAGCAAACGAAGAAACTTTCAGAATTAGTCCCGGCGGCGCAGAAAATTTTGCTATTCGCCTCGCAAGAACGGAGAGCCGTCGATTGACACTAAGGGCGGAGTGACATAATTTCAGGAGTGAGGGTTAGGGAGAGGTTTCCC
>NZ_JBQZXE010000136.1:0-8929 GCF_053555855.1 Shigella sp. SIG3 | reverse complement strand
GTCAGTGTTACAGGAAATGGGAGGCTGGGAGTCTATCGAAATGGTTCGTCGATATGCTCACCTTGCACCTAATCACCTTACCGAACACGCACGGCAAATAGACTCGATCCTAAACCCATCGGTCCCAAATTTGTCCCAGTCAAAAAATAAGGAAAGTACTAATGATGTGTAACTTATTGATTTAAATGGTGCCGATAATAGGAGTCGAACCTACGACCTTCGCATTACGAATCTGTAGCACCAATCATAACTATCTGTTTTAGCAAGCATTAACCGCATTCACTAAGATATAGTTGATGGCACAAACAGAAAGTTGATGAATGATGTTGCCATATATATGTCACAAATACGGCACAACGATCTTCAAACATATAGCCACACATTCACAGAAGAGCACAAAGCCTTGCAATCCAGTGCAAAGATTTGTGTGCCAGAGTTTTTCTCATCAACTACCGCAAGTATCGATCGATTGAGACTTGGATGATAGACTTCATGCCTTTGATTATTAGCTGATAGAAGAAATGTTAAAGCTATTTGCAAAGTACACATCTATAGGCGTGCTGAACACACTTATACACTGGGTGGTTTTTGGTGTATGTATCTATGCCGCGCATACCAATCAGGCTATGGCAAACTTCGCAGGTTTCGTTGTGGCTGTGAGTTTTAGCTTCTTTGCGAATGCAAAATTCACATTCAAAGCATCAACTACAACGATGCGCTACATGTTATATGTCGGGTTCATGGGAACACTGAGTGCTACTGTTGGATGGGTTGCTGATAGATGTTCACTTCCTCCAATTGTCACTCTTGTTACCTTCTCCGCCATCAGCTTGGTGTGCGGTTTCGTCTATTCAAAGTTCATTGTCTTTAGGGATGCGAAATGAAGATATCTCTTGTCGTTCCTGTCTTCAATGAAGAAGAAGCGATACCAATTTTTTATAAAACGGTACGTGAATTCGAAGAGTTGAAGCCATATGAAGTAGAAATTGTTTTCATAAATGACGGAAGCAAAGACGCTACGGAGTCAATCATTAACGCTCTGGCTGTTTCTGATCCGCTAGTTGTTCCGCTGTCATTTACACGCAACTTTGGTAAAGAACCAGCATTGTTTGCAGGGTTAGACCATACAACCGGCGATGCCGTGATTCCAATTGATGTTGACCTGCAAGACCCGATTGAGGTTATTCCTCATCTTATTGAAAAGTGGCAGGCAGGTGCTGACATGGTGCTTGCTAAACGTTCAGACCGCTCAACTGATGGACGACTGAAACGTAAGACAGCTGAGTGGTTCTATAAATTACACAACAAAATAAGCACCCCAAAAATAGAGGAAAATGTCGGAGATTTTCGACTCATGTCTCGTGAGGTTGTGGAGAACATTAAACTATTGCCTGAGCGCAATCTTTTCATGAAAGGCATACTGAGCTGGGTTGGTGGTCAGACAGATGTCGTTGAATATGTACGCACAGAGCGTGTTGCTGGCATCTCAAAATTTAATGGCTGGAAATTATGGAATCTGGCACTGGAAGGTATCACAAGTTTTTCAACCTTTCCTCTTCGCGTATGGACTTATATAGGCTTGTTTGTTGCAAGCATTTCATTTTTATATGGTGCATGGATGATTATAGACACCATTGTCTTTGGTAACCCAGTACGCGGGTATCCCTCCATGCTTGTATCAATACTTTTCCTGGGTGGAGTGCAACTGATCGGGATTGGTGTTCTCGGTGAATATATAGGTAGAATTTATTTAGAAACAAAATCAAGACCACGGTACTTAATTAAAAGCAGAAAATAACAGGATGATCTTATGAAGATATTCATAATGCGCAATTGGCACAAGATATCAATTTTTATACTTGCATTTACTTTGATTTGGCTTAGGCGCATTGACATTTTGACAAATGCCCAGTTTTGGGCTGAGGATGCAGTTTTTTGGTATAAAGATGCATACGAACAAGGTTTTTTCAGTTCACTCATAACCCCAAGAAATGGTTATTTTCAAACAGTATCAACACTCATTGTTGGTGCGACGACATTTATTAATCCAATTTACGCACCATTATTATCAAACTTTTTTGGAATAATAATTAGAGCTATAATTATATGGTTCTTATTTACCGATAGATTTAAATTCCTAAGCACCACATCAAAAATCTTCATCTCTGTATATTTAATTTGCATGCCCGGGCTTGATGAAGTCCAAGCCAATATAACAAATGCTCACTGGTATTTATCATTGTATGTTGCAATGATAATAATATCTGAAGAATCCAAGTCAAAATTATGGAAAGCACATGATTTATTTTTTATAGTATTATCTGGATTGAGCGGTCCATTTATTATATTCATAATTGCATCATCTGTTTTTAAATATTTACACTTATCAAAAGGAGTAATAAGCATAAGAGGTTTATACTTATTTTATACTCGACTGCCATATTTGGCAATGATCTTGTGTGGGCTGATACAGGCAACATCAATAATTCTTACATTTAATGGAACAAGATCACATGCTCCATTAGGATTCAGTTTTGATGTTATGTCATCTATAATATCATCTAATGTATTTCTTTTTTCATTTGTCCCTTGGAATATCGCTAATGCTGGATGGGATAATCACCTTTTATCGTACACACTATCAACTTTAGTAATTACATTATGTGTTTTCATTTATATTAAAGGAAATTGGCAAATGAAAGTGTTTGCCACCCTTCCAATACTTATTGTCGCATTTTCTATGGCAAAACCTCAACTGGCAGATTCTGTTCCTCAACTGCCAACACTTGCAACCGGAAACGGGTCAAGGTATTTTGTAAATATTCATATTGCAATTTTTTCATTAATATGCGTTTGTTTGTTTCAATGCATAAAGAATAAAACCTTAAAAATATTCTTTAAAATCTATGTTTCAGTCATCCTTATTGCAATGATAAAATTAAACTTTTTTATAACCCCTCTTCCTGACATGAACTGGTCTCAAGGAGCAGAATTAATAAATAAAGCAAAACATGGAGAAGCCGTCTCATTTACAGTGCTCCCTCCATGGTTAACTCTTGATTTAATAAAAAAATAAAACTTCACATTAATAAATAACAATGAATCCGCCTCCCTACGTATTCCCGTAGGGAGGCTGTCGTGTTTATAGTAGCCTGGTAATGCTAAATGCAAACGAACTGGAGATTCCTGCTCCGCTAAGCGTATTGCGCAGGGTCACCCTAAATGTATCTACACCAATATAAGTAACATCACAACTAACTGAATCAGGCGCAGATATAGGTGTTATCTGAACCACATAACCATTAGTAGCTGCTGCGAGCGGATGAGAAAACGTTACATCATACACACCAGTAGCATGCGCGTTAACGGATGAAACACCCGGCGCAATGTCTACACTACCATTGGCGTTAATTCTCCCTGAGCGCGTAACTGACTCTGCAGAAACCGATGTGGCCTTACTGGTTATTTCCATAAAGGTGCAACCAATATCGATCAATTCGCAATTGTTCCCTGTTATCCAGTATGGTCGATCTGCACTTGGCTGATAATCCCCTGCGCTCTGGAACGTTGTGCCATTGAGTAAGACTATAACTTTTCCCCCACCTGAGCTTGTTACTTGTATATTCGTGTGCGTGTAGCGTTCACTGCTCACGCGATGAAAATTTCCACCGTTTATAACTACCGTTACAGGTCGCGTCCCAGTATTATCTATAGCAAGGTCTGCCCCCCCGGCATTAGCCTCGAAGTATGGGTTGTTTAACACCAAAGCACACGAACCGTTAAGGCCATTTATGGCTAATTGCGCACCACCTGTACCGGAATCCCCCTGAGTACCATTTCCTTCACAAGTCAGGCTGTTGATAGTAGTTCCTGCCCCCCATCTATCACCAAGTATACCCCATCGTGTATTCTGGCTTGCAGTTAATCGGTTAACTGTAATGGCATTAAGCTCTGACCCTTCACTGGAGTTAAGTGCGCGCCAGCCAATACGGTTACCCTGTAAGTACACATTATCTAACTCTGACGTTAACACCGAGTCTGTACGCAACCCTTCGCCGGTAGTGTGCCCATAAGACACAATGTTCTCTAATTTAGTGTATGCTTTATTGGTTACGAGAAGACCGTAAGACGATCCCGAACCTTTAAGTGTAATGTCCCCCAGATAATCATAGGCGTGTACACGTTGGGTTGCCCCGACTGTATCACCGAGCATCTTTAAGTTGAAATCCGAGGCATGGCAGTTAAATATCGTTTCTGCCATATTTTCTCCGGAATAATGAGCACGGACTCCTGTCGAACCAATAAATTTAGCGTCATAGTTGCCGTAATCAAGAACGAGTGGTGACGCGATATCGTACACCCCTTGCTTTATTTTTAATGTTCCACCGAAAGGCCACGATGTAAGCGGGTCTTGATATATTTCATTTTTTATTGCAAATAGCTCCTCTTGGAGATTTTTGCCGCTATTAGTGCCAATGTGAGCAGCTCCTTCATCTGATTGAAGTAACTGCTTTAACTGATCAGGATCGTACTTCAGCACATTCTGAAAATAGAACTGCTGCGAACCATACGCATCATATACAGCCATTGAATGGCCTTGCTCAGTTACAAATTTGGCAATCTGCCCGTTGTACACAGGATATCCGGCAGCATTGATAACAATTGGCTGAGAAACAGGGACGTGAGATCCGTCTTCATTCTCTACATAAACCTGAATCTGGTTTTCAGGATTTACCGGGTCAGTGTCAATTTTTCCGATATAAATTTTGCCATTGGCTACGGCTTTAAAAGAACGCGCCATAGTGAAGAGTTGCGAAGGCATGCTGACCACAACATTTGCGGCGATATCTGACATTTCATTGCTCCAGACGAATGATATGATGCAATCATGATGTGATTGCATACCGAAATGGCACTATTGAATATTTATCCAGTAGGTTACGATGCCATTCCACCCAACTGGTGAGGCATCAAGGATGTACAGCAAATACGACGAGGCACAGTTTCACTTGAGACTTCCGCATGAACTCCACGCGAAAATTAAACAGTGTGCGAAGATGAATAACAGTTCGCTGAACTCAGAGATAATTGCAGCGATTGAAGAATCATTGGCTAAACAAAGCTCTGCATCAGTTTACATTGACGATGCAGAGCGTATGGCAGAACAACAATCTGATATGGTTAAGAAAATTGTCTTTGATACGCTCAAGGAGCTATATAAAAAAGACAGCAACTAACCATCCGTGGCTTTCCGTTACTTCTGGTTATCATCACTGTTCATCCAGTACATGATGCCTAGCCTTGATATGGTTTTCTTATCTGATTCTGGAAGTGAGTTGTAAAACGAGCGCCAAGCAGAAGAGCGTCTTACAGTTGTATCAACGATGCTTTCTGGTGCTTGTTTTACTGCCAGCCTTGCTGCTTTCTGGAATTCTG
This sequence comes from Shigella sp. SIG3, assembly GCF_053555855.1. NCBI lineage: Bacteria > Pseudomonadati > Pseudomonadota > Gammaproteobacteria > Enterobacterales > Enterobacteriaceae > Shigella > Shigella sp. SIG3. The sequence continues at coordinate 3,493 of NZ_JBQZXE010000136.1, read as the reverse complement.
GTGAGCTAATTAGCTTTTCTGCAGATTCAATTGATTCAGCGCCGCCCATCGCCCTGATTTTGCTGGCGACTTTTGCCCCAATTTCTGACCCAGCAACAGCACCTACTGCACTGAACGGTCCTGACACAGTTGAACCAACCGCAGTGCCAATGCGTTGGGCATGGTTAGCAACAAATTCATTTGCCGCAGTGACGCGATTAAACCGTTTGACGAACTCGTTTAGTCTTCCTGTAGTTATCTCGTAAGATTTTGCATCTTTGATAGCCTTTGCGACCTTATATACATCGTTCAGACCTGACATAGTCTCTTTTGGTAAATGTCTGGCAAGATTGCGCATCTGCCCGTTTGCTAACATGTTTTGATACCAGTCAGCAAACCCTGCAGGATTAAAATCAGCGCCACGTTTTCCGTTCGAAAGCATATCCCGAAGACCTGTTCCCAGTAGCTCGGTTCTTAGCTTCCTGGACGGCGTGTTTTGCATCAATTCACGAAATCCTTTGGCATCGCCTTTCGACATTGCCTGTAGTGCTGTAGTTGCTTTGCGAGAAACATCACCGTTCAGCGTTCTGCCAGTTAGATTAATCATTTGCTCTTCCATGCTTTTTCGCATCTGAACAAGCCTCTGAGCAACTTCAAAATCACGTAATGCATTTGTCTCTGACAGCGCCGCCTTTTGATCATCGGCGAGCGAACCGTAAAGCCTCGATAAAGCAGCGCGATCAGCATCTTTATATGGTCCAGAATTCTTATGAAGTGCATCACCAACAAGTCGTCGTTGCTTATTGAGATTTGCATAAGTTAATGCGCCGTTCTTGCCTGGATTAACTGCCCGAAAGACTCTCTTTTCAATAGGGTCAAGGTTTTTCATCCCGCCAAGATCTTCTGCCACCTGTTTGAGCATTGACCTTGTTGATGGCGCATCAATTTTTGCACCTGCAGGCATCGCCTTTTCAACATTGCGATAAAGCTGGTCGCTTCGTTTCATCAGCGCAGACATTCTTCCATTGACCGTATCAATAAACTTGTCGCTCATACCAAGAGCATCTTTTGCACCGGAAACGCGATCAATTATCTCACCCGCGCCCTGTGCTAGCTGCCTGATTGCTTCATTTTCCTGCACCTGTAGAGCAGAACCCGCACGGGACTTGATTGCTTGCTCAACTGCCTTGTATTGCTCGTTCCCGGAAAAGTGTGAAGGGAGTAATGAATCAACATTAAGCCTTTCAGCAGACTCCAGAACTTCAGCCTGAGGATTGATATCTAGTTCATCAAGCGATGAAGCGAGATTTGGCCTTTTTTGTGCTGCTACTGTGCGAACGACTTCCTCTGGGTTCTTCGTCGCAGGCGTCATTGGTACACCTTGTGCTACTCTTGCCTCTGCGGCATGAACCGCAGGATTTGTTGCTGCAGCGGCATCACCGGAGAATGGTGATGTTTCTGTTGGCGCAGTGGTCGCTCTCTGTGCAGATGTTTTATTGCCACTAATTATATTTGATGCACCACGAACACCACGGGTAACACCATTTATCAGGCCATGCGTAGCAATGCTAAGTCCGGCATTAATAGCGGCATTTTCGGCAAAATCACCCCGTTGATTCGCCGCGTCAGCGAGAGAACCAATGACCATGTTTCCAGCTACACCTGCTCCAGGAACAAGATAACCGCCTATTGACTCTCCAGCTTGCGCGTAGGGGTCTGTCGGTCTGTCTACTGGACGATAAACATCATCCAATACTTTTGGCCCCCCAAGCCCCTGACTGATTGCATTAATCAGACTTGCGCCACCCTGCAATACGTCAAATGGTATGTTTACCAGACCACGACCAGCCTGTTCTGCAATTTACCCTGCACTTTGACCACCAGTGAGCCAATCGCCAGCTTGTTGCATCAATGATGGTTCTTCCCGTGTTGGTGCATTATTGGCCTGATTAACTGTTTGTTGCTGAACAGGTTTCGGTGCGACAGAACTTACGGGTTGAGGTGGCTGCTGACTGGCTGCCTGCTGCTCAATCTGAGCAAATGGATTATTTGGGTCTGACTGCACACCTGATGCCGATACTTGTTCGGATGACTGTACTTCCAGTTGTGCAAACGGGTTGTTAGGGTCTTGCTGAGGATGTACCTTTGCAGAGGTGGCGCGCTGTTCGACTGTTGAGTCTGTCACCGGGTCACCAGCCCATTGAGCAAAGCGATCATCAACGTAACCGCGGCCTTCAGGTCCTGGCGTATATTCACCACGCTTTGCCTTCATAACGTTGCCGGGACCGTCGTGATAAGCCTGAAGAGCGTCACGCCAGTTACCAAACTGCTGGTATATCTTTGCCAGATAGCGCGCGCCAGCGTCAGCCTGATATTCGGGGTTTTGCATTTGCTCATCGGTATAACCCATATCACGCCATGTCCCAGGCATGACCTGAGTCAATCCTACAGCCCCGGCGGAGCTTACTGCGGCAGGGTTGTAAGAAGACTCCTTGGCACCCAGTGCAGTCATCAACCCTTCTGGCACACCGTAACGTGCGCCAGCCTGCTCTAACAAATCACGGTAATTAGCCATTTACTGCCCCAAAGATGGAAGATATCCGTAGCGATTAATGAAGTCGATTGACAGCTCGGGGTGCTGCTTCAGGTAATCTATAGAAGCCTGAGGCGCTTCCACTCGCTTGATACCGTTTTGCTGAACGTACTTACCAACCGCCTCATTACGCTTCTGGTTGAGCGTGTTCAGGATGACGCCAGCGTTGCGACGAAAGGACTCCTCGCTCTGCGAGTTCTGCAGCGAACCAACAGCCTGGTCGAGCTTTTTGCCCTCGGCATCAGAAAGTGCGCCCATGCCTCGCATGGCCTGAACCGCTGTCAGGTATGCTTGGGATTTAAAGGTATCAAGTCGTGCCTGAGTGTCTGCAGCCTGTGAGCCTGGAACGTTGGGGATTACTCCACGTAAGCCTGTAATGCTCTTAAGTGAAGGAGAACTAACGATATCGTTCAGAGTTAACATGCTGGTTGTGAGGGTGTTGATGCCGTCTTTGTAGCCATCATTTAGCGCTTGCTGCTTCTGCTGCAACTGCTGGTTGTTGGCTGCTATGCGGCTCTGTATTTCCTGGCGCTTCAGGTCGTTAGTTTCTGCTGATAGCATCCGGTCAAGGCGCTTATTTTCGTTGTTAATGCGGTTTGTTTCTGCGTCCAGATTAATGCGCTGCTGACCTAAATTCGCCTGGATATCTTGCCCGCGCATTGTGATTGCCTGATTCCGAGCGGCGGTTTGCGAATCCAGGTCCTGACCGCGCATGGTAACCTGGCGACCCTGCATTTTATCCTGTAGGTCAAAGTATTTTTCGGGTCCGAGACTGTTCATCCCCAGGTGATCGACAAATTCGCCGAACTGCCGCGGGTTCTGTTGGTACATCTGAGCGACGTCCTGAGGATTAACGCCAACACGAGCTAACTCACCGGCGTTGTTTTGCAGCCATGATTGCATTGCTTCTGGAGACGATGA
>NZ_JBQZXE010000135.1:0-8986 GCF_053555855.1 Shigella sp. SIG3 | reverse complement strand
CGACCGCGCAACATTCAACCAAATCAGCCTAAAACTGCCAGTTTTTCGAGCGTTTCGAAGCCGTAACGCTGTAAAACGGGCAATAATTGTTCAGCTTCTGGCGTCATTGCCATACAAAAGGCAATATTCGCATCGGCAGATTTTGCATCCGGGGCTTCATGTTCTAACAACCAAGCCGTTCGGCGAGCAATCGCTGCGCCAGAATCCACCAGCCGGGTTCCCTCTGGCAGCACTTGTAACAGTTCTTCTTGTAGTAGAGGGAAATGGGTGCAACCCAATACAACGGTATCTGGCGGCTCTTTCATTCTTAACCACGGGCGTAGGATACGTTTTAGTGCATCCAGAGAAACATCTTCGCCATGCAGCTTCGCTTCAGCCAACTCAACCATCTCTGCCGAGCCCAGCATTTCTATCTGGCATTCATTAGCGAAACGCGCGATCAGCTCATGAGTATAAGAACGTTTAACTGTTCCGCGGGTTGCCAGTAATCCGACAATGCCATTTGCCGTCAGACGTGCAGCAGGTTTAATCGCCGGCACGACACCAACAACCGGGAAGTCGAACTTTTCGCGTAATGCAGGAAGTGAAACGGTACTGGCGGTGTTGCAAGCGACCACAGCCAGCGCAAGGGGATAACGTTCTTGCACCGCGGTGACAATTGCCACCACTCGCTCAACAATAAACGCTTCGCTTTTTTCGCCATACGGGAAAGCGACGTTATCGAAAGCATAAATGTAATGGAGATCCGGTAAGAGATGCCGGATCTCGTCATAGACCGACAACCCACCGACGCCGGAGTCAAACACCAGCACGGTGGGACGTGGTTCAGAAGGTGTAGCTGCCAGACAAGGTGTATTCCCGTCCTGCAGTTTGGTAGCCATAGACTGTCTCATAATCTTTGTCGAACAGGTTGGCTATTTTACCACGAACTGTCAGGTGAGAGGTGACCGGATACGCAACCGCAAGATCCCACAAGCTCACACCGCCCATTTTAACGGTTTGATAAGGATAAGATGAGTAATCCTTATCATAGCGAGTGCCTAAATACTGATAAGTAATACCCCAGTCGAAGTCATACAACTGCCAGTCGAGCTGGTATTTCACCTGCTGTTTAGCACGGCGTAACAACGGCGTGTCGGTAATCGCATTGCGCGCATCGACATAATCATAACTCACAGTATGCGTCAGTGGTCCGGTATCAAAATTGGCTGTCGCCTCGACGCCCTTAATCCGCGCTTTCCCTTCGTTGTAATATTTCAGGGTGTGATCATCATAATCGATCAAGTCACTGACATCGTTACGATATCCGGAAATACGCCAGTTCACCCCAGCGGTTAAGCCTTCAAACGCGCCTTCCCACTGTTTGCTTTTCTCCGGGTCCAGATTCGGATTTCCGTAGAAGCCATACAGTTGCCCCAGATTTGGTGCCTTATAAGATGTCCCGTAGGAAGCAATGAAGCGATAACCTTCGATGAATTCCCAACCGGCGCTGGTTTGCCAGGTTCCATGACGACCAAACTGTGAGTTATCGTCGCTGCGTGCTGCGCCTTCAAAGGTAAAATCGCCGACTTGTTGCAGCCCGGTCAGATAGATGCCGGTATTACGTTGATCATATCCATCCTCAACATAACCTGTACCCGGCGTCGTAGTCTGTTTCTGCCAGTCGACACCCGCACCAATACTACCGTGACCAACGATGACATTGTTTGCCCACTGGACGGTGTATTGCTTCATCTCATCGAGCGTCGCCGACGAATCATAACGACCATAATGGGGATCGTAGTTGTAATCTTTGCTATGGCTATAGCTGGTAATGAGTTGTGATTTAATCAGTTCGCCGTTATAGCGCAGCCCGGCGTCCCAACTTTGGCTATAGAGTTTACGGGTATCGAGCAACGGTGAACCGGGAGAATAATACGCGTCATAATTGGTACGGTTATCATAGCCATAGCCGCGAACAAAGCCGCTCCAGGCATCAGTACAGTTATGATCCAGCGCCCCATAAAGCGTTTTACTTAAAAAACCATCGTTATCTGTCTGCGCTTGCGTTCCGGTATTACCATAGGCAACAACATCATAACCATGAGTATGGGCATAATCGCCCAACAGCGTTACCCGTGTTTTATCCCCCAGTTGTTGCTGCGTAGAGACATCATAGTTCTGATAACTATTGCTTCCCCACCCTGCTGAAATTTCCGTTCCGGGTTCATCGCGCGTCGTGATGATATTCACCACCCCGCCTATTGCATCGGAACCATAAACAGCGGAGCGCGGTCCACGGATATATTCAATACGCTGGACAAGCGCAATAGGGAACTGGCTAAGGTCGGCAGAACCACTCACCCCCGCCAGATTCAGGCGGACGCCATCAATTAACACCAGCACATGACTGGCATTTGTACCGCGAATAAAAATAGATGAGAGCTGACCTGAACCGCCGTTTTGGGTGATATCGACGCCCGGAAGACGGCGCAGCACATCATTGACCGAGGTCGACTGCCAGCGGTCGATATCCTGACGGGTCACAACGGTGGTTGGTGCAAGCACAGTGCTGCGCGGCTGTTCAAAACGGATAGCAGTAACGACGAGAGTATCCGGGCTGGTATCCTGTGCCCAAGCGGAAAATGCCGTGACGGAACACGCCGTCAGCAACGAAGCTTTTTTAATCATTGTAAAGCATCCACAATAGAAGAAGGATGCCGCAGGTTTCATCAATATTACGCGATGATGAGAACCAGATGCGACGTTGGCCGGCAGGTCTTCGGGCTTGGAGGGGTATCTAAGATACTAAGAGATGATGACTTCCCACCGGATGGCAGTGTCCGCATAACGCAATCATCGCACCTTTCCTTACCGCTGCGCGTCAGCTCTAGATTCGCACTGGATTCCCTATTAACTCACAGGACCGGCAAGTGGATGCTACAGGTTGTAACAAGTTACTGTCCAGACGTAGCTCACAAATAGGAATTCATCAAGATCTGGACATCTGATGAGCAATCCCTACAATCGCCGCGTACTTTAATTTTTCAGGATACATCATGACCCCCGAACACCTTCCAACAGAACAGTATGAAGCGCAGTTAGCCGAAAAAGTGGTACGTTTGCAAAGTATGATGGCACCGTTTTCTGACCTGGTTCCGGAAGTGTTTCGCTCGCCGGTCAGTCATTACCGGATGCGCGCGGAGTTCCGCATCTGGCACGATGGCGATGACCTGTATCACATCATTTTCGATCAACAAACCAAAAGCCGCATCCGCGTGGATAGCTTCCCCGCCGCCAGTGAACTCATCAACCAGTTGATGACGGCGATGATTGCGGGTGTGCGTAATAATCCCGTTCTGCGCCACAAGTTGTTCCAGATTGATTACCTCACCACGCTGAGTAATCAGGCGGTGGTTTCCCTGCTGTACCATAAAAAGCTGGATGATGAGTGGCGTCAGGAAGCGGAAGCACTGCGCGATGCACTGCGCGCGCAGAATCTGAATGTGCATCTGATTGGTCGGGCAACGAAAACCAAAATCGCGCTGGATCAAGATTACATCGACGAGCGTCTGCCGGTCGCAGGGAAAGAGATGATCTATCGTCAGGTAGAAAACAGCTTTACCCAGCCGAACGCGGCGATGAATATTCAAATGCTGGAATGGGCGCTGGACGTAACCAAAGGCTCAAAAGGCGATTTACTGGAGCTGTACTGCGGCAACGGTAACTTTTCATTAGCGCTGGCGCGCAATTTTGATCGGGTATTAGCCACCGAAATCGCCAAACCGTCAGTCGCTGCCGCGCAATACAACATTGCCGCTAACCATATTGATAACGTACAAATTATTCGTATGGCGGCAGAAGAATTTACTCAGGCGATGAATGGTGTGCGCGAGTTTAACCGCCTGCAAGGGATCGACTTAAAGAGCTATCAGTTCGAAACCATTTTTGTCGACCCACCGCGCAGCGGTCTGGACAGTGAAACCGAGAAAATGGTGCAGGCGTATCCACGTATTCTGTATATCTCCTGCAATCCGGAAACGTTATGCAAAAATCTGGAAACATTAAGCCAGACGCACAAGGTCGAACGTCTGGCTCTGTTTGATCAGTTCCCCTACACGCACCATATGGAGTGCGGCGTATTACTGACCGCGAAGTAAAACCCATGCCGGATGCGCCAGCATCCGGCATGATACCGATTACTCAGCAACTTCCTGCTTACGGTTACGCATCTTCGCGCCAATCCAGAACACCATAATGACGGAGAGTACTGCCGGGAAGAAGTTAGAGCCGATATCCGGATATTCCGCACGAACTACCGTGCTGTACAGCAGTACGCCGAGAATAAAACAGGCAGCTGCCAGACCCGGCAAGCCTACCGACATGGTGCGATTAAGATAACGTTGATGCAGGCAGTAAACCGTCAGCACCAGGGAAATAATCGGGAATACAGAAAATGGCACAATGGAGCTAAACAGCGCTGCGAAAGTACCATTAATCGATAAGCCAGCAACCAACGCCAGCAGCAGCGTACCTCTATCTTGATTTGCTTGTTTCATTACTCGTCCTTCACATTTCCCGGAATAATTGCGGTTTTCTCTTGTTCACGGCGATACCAGTAATAAGCCCCTTTCGAAATCATTCGCAGTTGCAGTACCAGTCGCTCTTCTAATTGCCGACGTTGTTCGACGCCGACGTCCAACGCCTCGGCACCCGCACTGAAGACAATTGTCACCATTGCTTCGGCTTGCGCTTCAGTAAACGCACGCGGCATATGGTTTTCGAGTTCCAGATAGTCCGCAAGTTCCGCAATGAAGTGCTGAATTTCACGCGCAACGGCGGCACGAAACGCAGCGGAGGTGCCGGAGCGTTCCCGCAATAATAACCGGAAGGCGTTAGGATTATTACCGATGAACTCCATAAATGTGGAGACCGAGGTACGGATCACACTCCCGCCTTTGGCGATACGCTGACGTGCCTGGCGCATGAGTTGGCGTAGCATTAAACCGCTCTCATCAACCATGGTCAGACCCAGTTCGTCTACGTCGCGGAAATGCCGATAAAAAGAGGTGGGAGCAATGCCCGCTTCACGCGCCACTTCACGCAAACTCAGGCTGGCGAAGCTGCGTTCAGCACTTAATTGGCTAAATGCGGCTTCCACCAGCGAACGGCGGGTTTTTTCTTTTTGTTGCGCTCTTACGCCCATCACGATGTCTGAATCCTTGCCAAAAGTACTGCTGGCACTATACCAGAGAATGAACATACTGGATTGCTCCAGTATTGTGAATGAACGGTAACGCAATAAAACATATTTACTGGCCGGTTCTTTTACGTACAGCGGAAACCTGCCGCTTAAACGGAGAGTATCGTCGATAAAAATCCAATAAAACGTCAGGGCAAAAGTAAGAAACAGACAAAGCAAAGGCCGCTCAGGATATAGCCAGATAAATGACGGGGATCAATTGGCTTACCCGCGATAGAATGTTACCATTATGTTGATTTTATGTATAAGAACAGGTAAGCCCTACCATGCCACATTCCTACGATTACGATGCCATAGTAATAGGTTCCGGCCCCGGCGGCGAAGGCGCTGCAATGGGCCTGGTTAAGCAAGGTGCGCGCGTCGCAGTTATCGAGCGTTATCAAAATGTTGGCGGCGGTTGCACCCACTGGGGCACCATCCCGTCGAAAGCTCTCCGTCACGCCGTCAGCCGCATTATAGAATTCAATCAAAACCCACTATACAGCGACCATTCCCGACTGCTCCGCTCTTCTTTTGCCGATATCCTTAACCATGCCGATAACGTGATTAATCAACAAACGCGCATGCGTCAGGGATTTTACGAACGTAATCACTGTAAAATATTGCAGGGGAACGCTCGCTTTGTTGACGAGCATACGTTGGCGCTGGATTGCCCGGACGGCAGCGTTGAAACACTAACCGCTGAAAAATTTGTTATTGCCTGCGGCTCTCGTCCATATCATCCAACAGATGTTGATTTCACCCATCCACGCATTTACGACAGCGACTCAATTCTTAGCATGCACCACGAACCGCGCCATGTACTTATCTATGGTGCTGGAGTGATCGGCTGTGAATATGCGTCGATCTTCCGCGGTATGGATGTAAAAGTGGATCTGATCAACACCCGCGATCGCCTGCTGGCATTTCTCGATCAAGAGATGTCAGATTCTCTCTCCTATCACTTCTGGAACAGTGGCGTAGTGATTCGTCACAACGAAGAGTACGAGAAGATCGAAAGCTGTGACGACGGTGTGATCATGCATCTGAAGTCGGGTAAAAAACTGAAAGCTGACTGCCTGCTCTATGCCAACGGTCGTACCGGTAATACCGATTCGCTGGCGTTACAGAACATTGGGCTGGAAACTGACAGTCGCGGACAGCTGAAGGTCAACAGCATGTATCAGACCGCACAGCCGCACGTTTACGCGGTGGGCGACGTGATTGGTTATCCGAGCCTGGCATCAGCGGCCTATGACCAGGGGCGCATTGCCGCGCAGGCGCTGGTAAAAGGCGAAGCCACCGCACATCTGATTGAAGATATCCCTACCGGCATTTACACCATCCCGGAAATCAGCTCTGTGGGCAAAACCGAACAGCAGCTGACCGCGATGAAAGTGCCGTATGAAGTGGGCCGCGCCCAGTTCAAACATCTGGCACGTGCACAAATCGTCGGCATGAACGTGGGCACGCTGAAAATTTTGTTCCATCGGGAAACAAAAGAGATTCTGGGTATTCACTGCTTTGGCGAGCGCGCTGCCGAAATTATTCATATCGGTCAGGCGATTATGGAACAGAAAGGTGGCGGCAACACTATTGAGTACTTCGTCAACACCACCTTTAACTACCCGACGATGGCGGAAGCCTATCGGGTAGCTGCGTTAAACGGTTTAAACCGCCTGTTTTAACACTTTATCGAAATGGCCATCCATTCTTGCGCGGATGGCCTCTGCCAGCTGCTCATAGCGGCTGCGCAGCGGTGAGCCAGGACGATAAACCAGGCCAATAGTGCGGCGTGGTTCCGGCTTAATGCATGGCAGATAAACAACCCCATCGCGTTTGCGCTCCGGCGGCACAGCCAGCGCTGGCAATAAAGTGATCCCGCTACCTGCCGCCACCATGTTGCGCAGAGTTTCCAGGCTGGTCGCGCGGAAGTGTGTATCTTCATCCGCCCCGGCTTCAAAGCAGAAACCCATTGCCTGATCGCGCAAACAGTGACCATCTTCCAGCATCAGCAGTTTTTCCCCTGCCAGATCGGCCATCAGTACGCATTCGCGGTTCGCCCACGGGTGATCTTCATAGATAGCCAGCAACATTGGCTCATCAAACAACGGCACTTCAATGAATGCTTCGCTCTCTTTCACCAGCGCGAGGATCACGCAATCGAGTTTGCCGCTGTCCAGTTGCGCCAGTAACTGGTGGGTCTGTGCTTCATGCAGATACATTTCCAGCTTTGGAAATGTCTGGTGCAGCATCGGGATAATATGCGGTAGCAGGTATGGTCCAACCGTAGGAATCAAACCAATATGCAGCGGTCCGGACATCGTCTCACCCTGCTGGCTTGCCATCTCTTTAAGGACTTTCACCTCACGCAGCACGGTACGCGCCTGATCCACCAGCAGCATTCCCGCCTGGGTGAACAACACTTTACGGCTGGTCCGCTCCAGCAACATCACGCCCAGCTCATCTTCCAGCTTACGAATTTGGCCGCTAAGCGTCGGCTGGCTAACGTGGCAGGAATCTGCCGCACGCCGAAAATGGCGGTGTTCAGCCAATGCCACCAGGTACTCAAGATCACGAATATTCATTATCCATCCTCCATCGCCACGATAGTTCATGGCGATAGGTAGAATAGCAATGAACGATTATCCCTATCAAGCATTCTGACTGATAATTGCTCACAGAAACGGAGCGGCACCTCTTTTAACCCTTGAAGTCACTGCCCGTTTCGAGAGTTTCTCAACTCGAATAACTAAAGCCAACGTGAACTTTTGCGGATCTCCAGGATCCGCTTTTTTTTATTCTACAGGCCCACAGCAAGAGAGCCTGATAGTAACGATTACTCAATGCGATCTTTGACAATAAAGAAGTAACACAGCGCCCCGGTGAACGTCACACAGGCCGCGATAACCAGCGCCAGATTAAACGAGTGTGTGGTATCCACTACCCAACCGGTTACGATCGGAGCAAAGGAAGCAAAAACAAAACTGCCAAAGTTTTGAATCCCGGCGATGGAAGCCACTTTTGTTTCTGACACCATCACCTGCACCAGTCCCCATGCAGACGTTCCCGCGAAATGCACGCAGAACAGCGCCATTGAGATAAACGCTACCGCCTGAGCTGGCGAGGAAGATTGCACGACCAGCAACGTGCCTAATGCCGACATCATCAAACCGCAGACAATAGCCGTTTTACGCGTCTTCGCCAGGTCGTAGCCTTTTTTCGCCAGCCGATCGACCACAATACCGTTAACCCACATCCCGACCGCCGCCGCGAGGAAAGGAATCGCCGCTACCCAACCGGTTTTCGCCAGACTGAAACCTTGTTCGGCTTGCAAATAACCGGGTAACCACGCAATGTAGAGCCAACCGGTATAATTGACGCCAGAGAAACCTAAAATCATCCCCCAGGTTGTCCGATGCTTAAACAGCGCCAGCCACTCGCTAAATTGCAGCTGTGGACGCGGTTTAACCGGCGCGGAGAGATACGTCCGTTCTTCGTCAGTCAGGACAAACTGCGCCCGGTTGCGATACCACGCGTACCAACAGATCCCAACCAGAATCCCTGCCACGCCGATGATAACGAACATCGTCCGCCAGCCCCATGCCAGCTGCATCAATACAAGAGCAGGAGGCGCGATAGCCTGACCGATAACGGTAGATGAGTTAAAAATCCCCAGCGCCGTGCCGCGTTCTTTTTGTGCATACCAGTCGGTGATCGACTTTACTCCCGCAGGCATAAATGGCGCTTCGCCAATACCCAGAC
>NZ_JBQZXE010000134.1:0-9003 GCF_053555855.1 Shigella sp. SIG3 | reverse complement strand
CGATCGAGAGTGGTAAAGGAGAGGCCCTGGAAATACCCCACAGCCCCGAAAAAGAGCCAGTCAGTTGCTTAACTGACTGGCATTACGGCATAACGCCGGTATTTTTATTGGCTCGTTGTTTTTGCCGGATGTGGCGTGAACGCCTTATCCGACCTACAAAATCTTGCAAAATCAATAAATTGCAGGAACGATGTAGGCCTGATAAGCGTAGCGCATCAGGCAACTACGTTTTTATTGCGAAGCCGCATCCGGTTTACGCAATGCCAGTGGATTGAGCTTTATCCCTTCGTAATAACTCACCCATGAAGAATATCTTTCAGGGGAATTCCAGACGCGGAAATGCAGACGGGCCATCGTCACCGGATCGCTTAGCAGCACCAGGCGACGATCGCGATTCAGCTTCTCTGGCGTCTCGTTAAGCGCCTGTTCAACGTGGCGGTCACGGGCGATTTCCAGCACCTTACTGGCGCGGTGACGCGCTGTCGCCATTGCGGTTGCCAGAGCGTTAAATGACGGGTTAAACACTGCGTGCATAAAGCCATCGTCAAGGGAGCGTTGGCGATTCATCTCAAGGAACCGATCGGTATCAACCAGCACCTGCGGCGGTGAATACTCTTCCGGGATCAGGAACAGTTTCCAGCGTTTGGTGCGCAGACCAACGGTGGCACGGCTGGAAATCACCGAAACAAACGGTGACAGGATCAACGAGAAGACAATCGGTGCCAGCCAGAACAGGAAACGCAGATCCAGCCACGCCATCCCAACAGCCCACACTAACCCCAACAGCAGCTGTGAGCCGTGGCGTTTGAACGCTTCGCCCCATGAAGTGGAGTCATCATCACGCTGCGGTGAATTCCACACCACTTCCCAGCCAAGGAACGCGCTGACAACGAAGACCGTATGGAACAGCATGCGTACCGGAGCCAGCAGCACGGAAAACAGCACTTCCAGCAGCAACGATAATGTAACGCGCCAGAAGCCGCCGTATTCTTTCGTTCCTTTGCACCAGATAAGCAAAATGCTCAATAACTTCGGCAGGAACAACAGCACCATGGTCGAAGCAAAAAGTGCAATCGCCAGCTCAGGACGCCACTGCGGCCACACCGGGAACAACTGCCGTGGTTGCAGGAAGTATTGCGGTTCGGTCAACGCATGCACTACCTGCAATGCAGTAGAGAGCGCGAGGAACATAAACCACAGCGGAGCGGAGAGATAAGACATCACGCCCGTCAGGAACACCGCACGGTGAACCGGGTGCATACCCTTAACCAGGAACAGACGGAAGTTCATCAGGTTACCGTGGCACCAGCGGCGGTCACGTTTTAGCTCATCAAGCAAGTTAGGCGGCAATTCTTCATAAGAACCCGGGAGATCGTAAGCAATCCAGACCCCCCAACCTGCACGGCGCATCAACGCCGCTTCTACGAAGTCATGTGACAGGATTGAACCGGCAAAGGAACCTTCGCCCGGCAGCGGAGCCAGTGCGCAGTGCTCGATAAATGGTTTCACGCGGATAATCGCGTTATGTCCCCAGTAGTGCGACTCGCCAAGTTGCCAGAAGTGCAAACCGGCTGTAAACAGTGGCCCATACACGCGGGTCGCGAACTGCTGACAGCGCGCATACAGCGTATCCATACCGGACGCTTTCGGCGACGACTGAATGATCCCGGCGTTCGGGTTGGCTTCCATCAAGCGCACCAGGCCGCATAAACAATCACCGGTCATTACCGAGTCAGCATCCAGCACCACCATGTAGCTGTACTGGCTGCCCCAGCGACGGCAGAAGTCATCGATATTACCGCTTTTACGCTTCACGCGGCGACGGCGGCGGCGATAGAAAATCTGACCTTCGCCACCGACTTCAGCGATAAGCTCCATCCAGGCTTTTTGCTCTGCGACGCAGATATCCGGGTTATAACTGTCACTCAGAATGTAGACATCAAAGTGTTTGGCATTCCCGGTGGCTTTTACTGATTCCCACGTTGCACGCAAGCCAGCAAAAACACGGTTCACGTCTTCGTTACAGATAGGCATGATCAACGCCGTGCGATGCTCCGGGTTTAATGGTTCATCGCCAACTGTTGACGCAGATATACTGTATTTATCGCGACCAATAAGCAGTTGCAGGAAGCCCATCAACGCCGTCCAGAATCCGGCGGACACCCAACAGAACAGTACCGCAAAAAGGATCAGGATACCGGTTTGCAGCATATAAGGCAGAAGCTGCATAAAGGAAACCCACAAATCCTGACCAACCATATCCATAGGATTAATCAGCGCCCAACCCTGATAAGGAAGAATGGTCTTCATATACCAGGTCGCGACAACAGTTTGCGCGAGCGTCAGGATCAACAGAATGTAACGGCGGATGGTACCAACGGTACGCCACTTTTGCTCGCTCTCCTGCTCTTCTTTGGTCAAACGAGCCAGATAGCGCGGCGTGACATCGCGTCCACGCAGGCGATCCCAGAAACGGCCTACCGGGTTGGTACGCCACGGGTCGGGAAACATCGAGGAGCGTTTTGCTTCTGGCATCGCCTTAAGCTGATCGCGCCCTTCGTCGTCTTTAATTAACTGTCCATCAGCAAGTGAATCTGGCCAGGCTTGTTCCAGACGCGCCTTTACCGAGCCTTGCGGGGAATCATCCTCCCGCGCCCAGGTGCGGTGTTCGGCATCCAGCGCCTGATGAACGGCGCGGATATCAGTCTTCGGCAATGCTGCTTTCTCGCTTGCGGCGATGGGCATTGCGTCAATGTACTCAGTTGTCTTATTCATTGGCAGGTAACTGGTAGCTCCAGGTTTCACTCAACGTCTGATCGGCATTCACCAGCGCAGCACGCATTTCAGTGGTTTTCTTGGCATCTTTCACTTTCACACGCATCACCAGACGCCAGCCTTTGGTAACCGGGTTATAGCGCACCGTGCTTTCAACTATCTCACCATTATCACCAATGCTGGTTTGCGCTGTGACCGGGGTATCCTCTGGCAGTTTTTTCATCTCTGCGCCGGTAAAATCGACCACAAAGGCGATAGTACCGTCAGGCTGGCGAATCAGGTTCGACTGCTTCACATCCCCCGTTGAACGACGCGTTTGTTGCACCCATGCGTTATCTGGCGCATGCAGTTTGTCTTCATCACGGCTGAAGGTGATGGTGTATTTAAAGTTCATCTCTTTACCCGGCTCCGGCAGCTGATCCGGCGTCCAGTAAGCGACGATGTTATCGTTGGTTTCATCGTTGGTTGGAATTTCCACCAGCTCAACGCTGCCTTTGCCCCACTCCCCTTTCGGAGTCACCCATGCGCTTGGACGGAGATCGTAACGATCATCGAGATCTTCAAAGCGGGAGAAATCACGACCTCGCTGCAACAGACCAAAGCCTCGCGGGTTTTCCATGGAGAAGCTGCTGACCGCTAAATGTTTCGGGTTATTCAACGGACGCCAGATCCATTCGCCATTACCAGCATGGATAGACAGACCGTTAGAGTCGTGCAACTCCGGACGATAGTTATTTGCAGGCGACGGTTGGTTCGGCCCAAACAGGAACATACTGGTTAACGGTGCAACCCCCAGTTTGCCGACTTTATCGCGCAGATAGATTTTCGACTGCACATCCACAACCGTGTCACGCCCTGGCATAACCACGAATTTGTAAGCACCTGTCGCACGCGGCGAGTCAAGCAATGCATAAATGGTTAAACGTTTATCAGTCGGTTTTGGACGCTCGATCCAGAACTCTTTGAAGCGTGGAAATTCTTCACCCGATGGCAAAGCGGTATCAATTGCTAGGCCGCGGGCAGAAAGGCCATAAACCTGACCTGCACCAATCACGCGGAAATAGCTGGCCCCGAGCATGCTGACGATTTCATCGTTTTTATCTTTGCTGTTGATCGGGTAAAGCACTTTAAAACCGGCAAAACCAAGGTCTTTTACCGTGTCTTTGTCATGCTGAACATCGCCGAAAGTGAAATAATCCGGGCTGTATTTGATTCGTTTGACTGCGGTGGCAGTCACTTCATTTATTTTGACCGGGGTATCGAAGTACATACCCTGATGGTAGAACTCGAGTTTGAATGGGGTCTTCAGATTGTTCCAGTACGCTTTGTCATGATTAAACTGGATCTGCTGATAGTCCGCGTATTTCATGTCGCGGAAAACGGAGGGCAAGTTGCTTTTAGGCGCCTCATAGCCTTTCCCGGCTAAGGATTGAGCTTGCTTTGCGACATCATCAATACTGAAAGCCCAGCTTGAAGATGTATACAGGGTTAACATTACTGCAGCACTCAACCAACGCATTTTCATCATTTGTAGTTTATGTTTCATAATTAGTAAGCACTTCCCCCTTTGTGTGCTTATATCGATCCGATCTATTTTAATGGATAACCAGCCATTCCGACAACTGAATCCCGGTATCGTTCAGCACGCTGGCTCATGGATTAAGCACCTGATTGCAACCGTTTTCACTTTCCGTGCTTCTCCTAAAGACAGAAGCATCGACTTCGTGTAGGGTTTGCCAGCAAATTTATTTATCAACCGTCTTACAGACGCTTCCATTCTGGTTAGTGGTAGCGATGATGCTATGCATAAAAACCTTGAAGCCTGCGCCTGGCGCGGTCAGGTCGGTGTCGCTATGGCAACAAGCCTAAAGGCATAACCCGACAGGGATAAGACGAAAAATCCGAGATTAGTTAACCATATATGAATCCAGTACCCGCGCAACGTGAATATTTCCTCGACTCCATCCGCGCCTGGCTGATGTTGTTAGGGATCCCTTTTCATATTTCTTTAATCTATTCGAGCCATACATGGCATGTGAATAGCGCCGAACCGTCATTGTGGCTGACCCTTTTTAATGACTTCATCCACTCGTTCCGCATGCAGGTATTTTTCGTTATATCCGGATACTTTTCCTACATGCTTTTTTTACGCTATCCCTTGAAAAAATGGTGGAAAGTACGTGTCGAACGTGTAGGTATCCCGATGTTAACAGCCATCCCCCTACTGACATTACCGCAATTTATTATGCTGCAATATGTCAAAGGGAAAGCGGAAAGTTGGCCTGGGCTATCATTGTATGACAAATATAATACGTTGGCCTGGGAATTAATATCACACCTGTGGTTTTTACTGGTGTTAGTAGTCATGACGACGCTGTGTGTATGGATATTTAAGCGCATCAGAAATAATTTAGAAAATTCTGATAAAACGAATAAAAAATTCTCGATGGTAAAACTATCGGTGATTTTTTTATGCCTCGGCATCGGCTATGCGGTAATAAGAAGAACGATTTTTATTGTGTATCCACCCATTCTGAGTAATGGCATGTTCAATTTTATTGTCATGCAAACGCTATTTTATTTACCGTTCTTTATCCTCGGCGCACTGGCTTTCATTTTCCCTCATCTTAAAGCCTTGTTTACCACGCCGTCTCGTGGCTGTACCCTCGCTGCAGCATTGGCGTTTGTCGCTTATTTACTCAACCAGCGCTATGGCAGTGGCGATGCCTGGATGTACGAAACCGAGTCGGTGATCACCATGGTCCTCGGCCTGTGGATGGTGAATGTGGTCTTCTCCTTTGGCCACCGTTTACTTAACTTCCAGTCAGCGCGGGTGACTTATTTTGTTAACGCATCGCTGTTTATCTATCTGGTTCACCACCCGTTAACGCTGTTTTTCGGCGCATACATTACACCGCACATCACCTCCAACTGGCTTGGTTTTCTCTGTGGCCTGATATTCGTAGTAGGGATTGCGATAATTCTGTATGAAATTCATTTACGCATCCCGTTACTGAAGTTTTTGTTCTCTGGTAAACCGGTTGTTAAGCGTGAGAACGATAAAGCACCAGCCCGTTAAGCCACATTTACAATAACCATTCCACGGGCAATATCGACGCCAGTCTGACCATAACCCGCTTCCAGAAACTGGTGGCGGGTTCTTTTTTGAGAATAACCTCTTTCTTTGCATGACGATCAACCCAGTTGATCCGTCCCCACCTGTCCAGACGGAGCTGCCAGGCCGCATCGTACTGGCTCTGAATAAAGCGTTTATCAATTAACTGTGCCAGCGTTTCGCTCTCTATCACGAAGCCCATTTCAGTATTGAGCAATGTTGAACGCGGATCGAAATTGAAAGAGCCGATAAACACCGTTTTACCATCGATGCTAAAAGTTTTAGCATGCAGGCTGGCACCGGAATTACCGGTTATGCCGCGATCGTGTAACGTACTGCTTTGTTCACGCGTCGGCTTGAGTTCATATAATTCCACGCCATAGCGGAGCAATTTTTTGCGCCAGCGCGCGTATCCGGCATGGACGACAGCAACATCGTTAGCGGCAAGAGAATTGGTTAGGATCGCAATCTTTACCCCTTTTCTCACCATCCGTAAGAGTTGCGCCACACCTGCGCGTGTCGGTACAAAATAGGAAGAGATAATATCGATGCGTTCACTGGGTGAGCCCATGATATCGAACAGGCGCTGCGGTAACAGTGAATGCCGTTTTGCCTTGCCCTCCCCTTTCGCCGGATCATCACTTAATAAACGTGTCTTCGCCCAGATAAGCGGCAACGTTCCATCAACCAGATGATTTATAAATGGACTGGATTCCATTTTGCGTAAATAACGATGCGTCATGGCATCGTTATGCCAGGAGGCGGGTAACTCGATGCGATCCGCCATTTCACCTTCCGGGACATCCAGCACCTGCTGTAAGGGTGAAACCGATTTGCAATACCAGTAGCGGGCGAAATCATCGGCAACGTCCTCTACCACGGGGCCTATTGCCATGACATCTAAATCCGAAAAAAGTCGCTCTTCCCCTGCACTAAAATAGGCATCACCAATATTTAGTCCTCCCACTAGGGTAACCACGCCATCGACAGTGAAACTTTTATTGTGCATCCGGCGATTGAGACGGGAAAAGTCGGTGATATATCCAAGCGGACGTAGCAAGCGAAACGAGAAAGGATTAAAAAGCCGGACTTCAATGCGTGGATGACTGTCAAGCAAGCGTAAAATGTCGTCAAGTCCGGGCGTATTGTTGTCGTCCAGCAACAAACGGACGCGAACGCCACGCTTTGCTGCGGCTAACAGGGCGGAAAACAGTAACCGCCCCGACATATCGTCCTACCAGATGTAATACTGAACATCCAGCGTATGCTCTGCCATTTCGGCCAGACGATACCGGGCGGCAAACGCATCCAGACTTTTCTCCAGAGGGAAAAGACCACACTGACCGGGATGTTGCGAACACAGTGGCAGCACCGCGCTCGCCAGCCGGGGCAAATCATTCATCTCCTTGTTGGGTAAGGAGTCTTTCGTAGAGGTGGGCGTTTTCTTCATCATAACAGACAAAGTATACCTGTTCGGGTAAAGCGTGACGGGTAATAAATTCTGAAACGGTTTTAACTGCGATTTCAGCCGCTGCCGCACGAGGGTAACCATAAACCCCAGTACTGATTGCAGGAAAAGCCACTGACGTATAGCTGTTTGCCGCCACCAGTCGTAGGCTATTCAGATAGGCATCCTGCAAAAGCTGGTCTTCGTTTTGTTCACCACCACGCCAGACTGGCCCGACGGTGTGTACTACGGCTTTAGCGGGAAGATCGCCTGCAAGCGTAATAACGGCATGCCCCGTAGGGCAATCGCCCTGCTGTTGCCTGACTTTTAAACAGGCATCCAGCAGGGCCGGACCCGCTGCGCGATGAATGGCCCCATCGACGCCGCCGCCTCCCATTAATGACGGATTAGCCGCATTCACAATCACATCAACGGCCAGTTTGGTAATATCACCCTGCACAACATGAATACGCGTTTTCATAACGCCTCCTTACACCTTCTTGTTTCTTAAGTGTACAGCAGGCTTTTTGGTTAAATCGCATTTTTCTGCTCAGCAACGTGAGTTGTTCAGAAACTTAGTTATATTCGATGTTCATTACAGCCAGCTTTTTCTGTTTATCAAGATACTGCACTTTTACTGAGGCTATTTGCGCGTTTTTGACATTGCCGCTCATTAACGCTTTGCTGGAGTAGGTTTTGCCCGGAATAGAACCATTCTATGGGCAGTTCATTTCTACGGGTGATGACTGGGTGCTGACGTCACATGCCGGTTCCACAATTTGGCCATAAAAATGGATCACGCCCCCTTGCGCGGTGCTTCCTGCAATGGCAATAAAAGGAAAAAACAAACTGCCGAGCATAAGAGAGTCTAAAAAAGGTCTGAACATTTATTCTATTTCCTCAATGATTAGTCATCCTTGAGGGTTGTGTTATCCATACTTTCAGGTTGGCTGATTCGCAGCAGACCATTCTCTCCAGATTCATCTTATGCTCGATATTTCAACAAATTAAGACTTTTCTGAAGAGGGCGTCCATTGTTGTGATAAATGAAGTGCCTGTCCATCAGAAACAGTAACAACTATTTTCACCCGATCTTCCGGGGAAATATTTAAACTCAACTTCGTCAAAGCAATGGGTTGATTAGCAGGCAATGAGAGGGTCTTTTCTTGCTTCGTCTGACTTTGCCCTGAACTGCCTTCGCGCAGGGACAATATTTGTACTCTGCACAGACAAGATTGAGTAAGAGTAACTTCAGGAATAATGGTGTACATATCCCCTTGCTGGGTCGTATTAAAGGTTATCTGGCTGGAAAGTGCCGCAAGGAGTAATAACGCATTCATATTCTTCTCCCGAAAAAAAACAGGGCTTGCGCCCTGTTTCTGTAATACAAATGATGTATTAATACTGATGAGCGGTCGCGTTGTTACCAAAGCCAACCTGAGTCACGTTGACGGAGGAGTTCGATGCAGTCTGGTCAACTGCAGCACCGTTGCCACCACCGAACTGTTTAACAGTCATTTCAGAATTTTTGCCGTTCCACTGATCAAGAGTGGCGCTGTTACCGAAGCCACGTTGGGTCAGATCGATTGAGCTGTCATCTGAGCCCTGACCAACATCTGCACCATTACCACCGCCATGCTGGGTAATAGTCAAGTCAGAGTTACGG
>NZ_JBQZXE010000133.1:0-9014 GCF_053555855.1 Shigella sp. SIG3 | reverse complement strand
TCTAACAAATGTTAAGCCATTTTCCTGCCAGGAATGAATTTAATTAATCCTTGATAATCAAAGGGAAATAATAAGGCGTCATTAGACGCCTTATTAATTACAAGAAGAAAGGGCTTGGCTGGAAGAGTCTTTCGACGTCGGTAATAAACTTTTTATCTGTGAGGAACATAATTACGTGATCGCCTTGCTCAATGCGCAGATTGTCATTGGCAATCATCACGTCGTTTCCACGTACCACCGCTCCAATAATCGTTCCTGGCGGTAGCTTGATTTCGTCAATGACTCTGCCGACAACGCGTGAGGTGCTTTCATCACCGTGAGCAACGGCTTCAATAGCTTCTGCTACGCCGCGGCGCAATGAGGAAACACCAACAATATCTGCTTTTCGCACATGGCTAAGCAACGCAGAAATAGTTGCTTGTTGTGGTGAAATTGCAATATCGATCACGCTCCCCTGAACCAGATCCACATAAGCGCGACGCTGGATCAATACCATCACCTTTTTCGCACCCATACGTTTGGCAAGCATGGCGGACATGATATTGGCCTCGTCATCGTTGGTGACGGCAATAAACAGATCAACTTGATCGATATGTTCTTCGGCCAGCAGTTCTTGATCCGACGCATCACCAAAAAAGACGATCGTATTCTGCAACTTTTCCGCCAGTTCGGCAGCGCGCTGCTGATTACGTTCGATGAGTTTAACGCTGTAATCTTTTTCCAGACGACGCGCCAGCCCTGCACCGATATTACCGCCACCAACCAGCATGATCCGTTTATACGGTTTTTCCAGTCGCTGTAATTCACTCATCACCGCGCGGATATGCTGTGAAGCGGCAATAAAGAACACTTCATCACCAGCTTCAACAATGGTCGAACCTTGTGGACGAATGGGGCGATCGTGGCGGAAAATTGCTGCCACACGAGTATCGATATGTGGCATATGTTCGCGCATGGTCGAAAGTGCATTACCAATCAGCGGGCCGCCATAATAGGCTTTAACTACAGCGAGGCTGACTTTACCCTCAGCGAAGTTCACCACCTGCAATGCGCCTGGATACTCAATCAGTCGGTAAATATTATCGATAACCAACTGCTCTGGTGCGATCAGATGATCAATCGGTACAGCATCTGAATGAAATAGCTTATCGGCATCGCGTACGTAGTCTGGTGAGCGGATGCGAGCGATGCGATTAGGGGTGTTGAAAAGTGAGTAGGCTACCTGGCAGGCAACCATATTGGTTTCATCTGAACTGGTTACAGCAACCAGCATATCGGCGTCGTCGGCACCTGCCTCCCGCAATACGCGTGGATGAGAGCCATGCCCCTGCACGACTCGCAGGTCAAATTTATCCTGCAAGGTCCGCAGACGCTCACCGTTGGTATCGACAACAGTAATATCGTTGTTCTCGCCAACCAGGTTTTCCGCCAGTGTGCCGCCAACCTGGCCGGCACCCAGAATGATAATTTTCATCAGTCGCGACCCGTTATCTCATCACTTTTTGATTAGCTTAGCGTAAAAGAAGCCGTCGCCCTCTTCGGCACCAGGCTGATTTTGTTTACCCGGTTGCTCTGGTGTTCCTGTTTCGCAAAGTTCGGCATCAGCGGTACGTTGCAAAAAGGCTTTAATCTGCAGGCTATTCTCTTCCGGTAACACCGAACAGGTGGCATAGACCAGGGTTCCACCGGATTTTAAATGCGGCCAAATGGCGTCGAGAATTTCAGACTGCAATTGCGCGAGTTCCGGGATATCGCGATCGCGACGTAACCATTTAATATCTGGATGGCGACGAATCACCCCCGTTGCTGAACAAGGCGCATCTAATAAAATGCGATCAAACTGTTGCTCGCCACACCATTGGGAAGGGTAACGGCCATCACCTTGTTTCACGGTTGCCTTCATACCAAGGCGTTTTAAATTGTCGTAAACGCGAGAGAGGCGCTGTTCGTCAATATCAACCGCAACAACCTGCGCTTCTGGTGCCACCTCAAGGATATGCGTTGTTTTACCGCCGGGGGCGGCACAAAGATCCAAGATGTGTTCACCGTTTTGTGGCGCAAGCCAGGTCATGCAACCTTGTGCTGATGCATCCTGAACGGTAACCCATCCGTCTTCAAAACCAGGTAGCGCATGAACAGGTGCAGGTGTTTCCAGCCGTACAGCATCAGGGTAATCCGCATGCGGGAAACCTTTCATTCCTGCTTCATCCAGCAATGCAAGCCAGCTGTCGCGGGAATGATGCGTACGATTAATACGCAGCCACATTGGCGGACGCTGGTTATTGGCTTCGGCGATGGATTGCCACTGCTCTGGATACGCTTTTTGCAGACGCTTCAGCAACCAGGAAGGATGCAGATAACGTGCATCACGGGTATTAAACTCGGCTAATAACTCTTCTTGCCGACGCTGGAACTGGCGTAATACACCGTTAATCAACCCTTTAAGTTGCGGACGCTTAATTGCGATAGCGCCTTCAACCGTTTCAGCCAGCGCAGCATGAGGTGGAATGCGGGTATAAAGCAGTTGATACAAACCAACCATAATCAGGTAATGCACAGTGCGCTGTTTGCCGGTCATCGGACGGGCCATTAACTTATTAATCAGCCAGTCTAACTGCGAAAGCGTACGCAGTACGCCAAAGCACAACTCTTGAAGAAGTGCTTTGTCTTTATCGGAAACTTTTTGCTGGAGCGGTGGCAGAATGTTGCTTAATGATTGCCCTTGCTCGACGACTTGTTCAACGGCCTGGGCCGCCATGCTACGTAAATTACGTTGTTTTTTCATAAGTATAAAAATGCTCGGCAAGACCGGGCTTAGAAGAGTGGACTATCAGACCAGACGGTTGCCCGGAACAAACCATTCCCGACGAGAGTTCAGGAGGTCTTGCGCGCTCATCGCTTTCTTACCCGCAGGTTGTAACGAGAGCAGGTTCAGGATGCCATCACCAGTCGCAACCTGAATGCCTTGTTTGTTGGCTTCAAGGATCGTTCCTGGTGCAGCGTTGGTTGCCGTATCAATGACCGACGCTTTCCAGACTTTAACCGGCTGTCCTTCAATTTCCAGCCAGCTCATTGGCCATGGGTTGAAAGCGCGAATGCAGCGTTCAAGCTGTGCTGCCGAAAGTGACCAGTCAATACGCGCTTCTTCTTTACTCAACTTCTCGGCGTAAGTGACAAGAGTTTCGTCCTGAACTTCTGGTTTCGCCGTGCCGTCTGCCAATTGTTTCAACGTGGTGATAAGCCCTTGTGGGCCAAGCTCTGCCAGCTTGTCGTACAGCGTACCACTGGTATCTTCTGCAGTAATCGGGCAGGAGAGCTTATAGAGCATGTCACCGGTGTCTAAACCAACATCCATTTGCATAATGGTTACACCAGTTTCTGCATCACCCGCCCATAGTGAGCGTTGGATTGGTGCAGCACCGCGCCAGCGTGGCAGCAGTGAACCATGAACGTTGATACAGCCAAGACGCGGCATCTCCAGCACAGCTTTAGGCAGAATTAAACCATAGGCGACGACGACCATAACATCAGCCTGCAAATCGGCGACCAGTTGCTGGTTTTCTTGTGGACGCAGGGAAACAGGTTGAAAAACGGGCAGACCTTCTTCCTCAGCCAGAACTTTAATCGGGCTGGGCATCAGTTTTTTACCGCGTCCTGCCGGTCGGTCTGGCTGGGTGAACACGCCAACGACGTTATGACCAGAAGACAACAGCGCGTCGAGATGACGCGCTGCAAAGTCAGGTGTACCCGCAAAAATAATACGTAGTGATTCTGACACGTTAGTTCTTATCCTTAAGCCCGGGCTTTCAGACGATCCAGTTTTTCAACTTTCTGACGAATTCGTTGTTGTTTCAGCGGTGACAGATAATCCATAAACAGTTTGCCAACCAGGTGATCCATCTCATGCTGAATACAGATAGCTAACAGACCCTCTGCTTCCAGTTCAAATGGTTTACCGTCGCGGTCAAGGGCGCGAATTTTAACTTTCTCTGCGCGCGGCACTAAAGCACGTTGTTCAGGGATCGACAGGCAACCTTCTTCAATGCCTGTTTCGCCGCTTTTTTCTAAAAGCTCCGGATTGATTAACACCAGCCGTTCGTCACGGTTTTCCGAAACATCAATAACAATGATACGTTGATGGATATCAACCTGGGTTGCCGCCAGGCCAATACCTTCTTCTGCGTACATCGTCTCGAACATATCATCGACGATACGCTGAATTTCTGCATTCACTTCTTCTACCGGTTTAGCAACTTTGCGAAGCCGCTCGTCCGGAATATGTAACACTTGCAAAACTGACATAAATCTCCAGAGATGTGTTCAGGAGTTAGAAAGATTATTTCTTCTATTCTAGACAAATCCCCCTCTGATTGACAGCATCACTTGATTGACAGCATCACTGACCAATCGCAAAGATTGCTAAGGCTTGCTTATGACAGGGAGATAAGGATGGTCGATACAGAAATTTGGCTGCGTTTAATGAGCATCAGCAGCTTGTACGGCGATGATATGGTCCGTATCGCTCACTGGCTGGCAAAACAGTCGCATATTGATGCGGTTGTATTGCAGCAAACAGGGCTTACATTGCGGCAGGCACAACGCTTTCTTTCATTTCCACGAAAGAGTATCGAAAGCTCACTTTGTTGGTTGGAGCAACCCAACCATCATTTAATCCCTGCGGACAGCGAATTTTATCCTCCTCAACTTCAGGCGACGACAGATTACCCCGGCGCACTGTTTGTTGAAGGAGAACTGCACGCGCTGCATTCATTTCAGCTTGCCGTAGTGGGGAGTCGGGCGCATTCATGGTATGGCGAGCGATGGGGGCGATTATTTTGCGAAACTCTGGCGACGTGTGGAGTGACAATTACGAGTGGACTGGCGCGTGGAATCGATGGTGTGGTGCATAAAGCGGCCTTACAGGTAAATGGCGTCAGCATTGCTGTATTGGGGAATGGACTTAATATCATTCATCCGCGTCGCCATGCCCGACTGGCTGCCAGTCTGTTTGAACAGGGTGGCGCTCTCGTCTCGGAATTTCCCCTCGATGTTCCACCCCTTGCTTACAATTTCCCACGAAGAAATCGCATTATCAGTGGTCTAAGTAAAGGTGTACTGGTGGTGGAAGCGGCTTTGCGCAGTGGTTCGCTGGTGACAGCACGTTGTGCGCTTGAGCAGGGGCGTGAAGTTTTTGCCTTGCCAGGTCCAATAGGGAATCCGGGAAGCGAAGGGCCTCACTGGTTAATAAAACAAGGTGCGATTCTTGTGACGGAACCGGAAGAAATTCTGGAAAACTTGCAATTTGGATTGCACTGGTTGCCAGACGCCCCTGAAAATTCATTTTATTCACCAGATCAGCAAGACGTGGCATTGCCATTTCCTGAGCTCCTGGCTAACGTAGGAGATGAGGTAACACCTGTTGACGTCGTCGCTGAACGTGCCGGCCAACCTGTGCCAGAGGTAGTTACTCAACTACTCGAACTGGAGTTAGCAGGATGGATCGCAGCTGTACCCGGCGGCTATGTCCGATTGAGGAGGGCATGCCATGTTCGACGTACTAATGTATTTGTTTGAAACCTATATTCACACTGAAGCTGAGTTGCGTGTGGATCAAGACAAACTTGAACAGGATCTTACCGACGCAGGTTTTGAGCGAGAAGATATCTACAATGCCCTGCTATGGCTGGAAAAACTTGCTGATTATCAGGAAGGGTTGGCAGAACCGATGCAACTGGCCTCGGATCCTCTCTCCATGCGTATTTATACACCGGAAGAGTGTGAACGACTGGATGCCAGCTGCCGTGGGTTTCTGCTTTTCCTTGAGCAGATTCAGGTGCTCAACCTTGAAACTCGTGAAATGGTGATAGAGCGAGTGCTCGCGCTGGATAACGCAGAGTTCGAACTGGATGATCTGAAATGGGTGATCCTGATGGTGTTGTTCAACATCCCGGGCTGCGAAAATGCGTACCAGCAAATGGAAGAATTACTCTTTGAAGTGAATGAAGGTATGCTGCATTAATCATTTCTTTAATTCAGCATAAGTTGTTATGGCAAAATCAGCACTGTTCACGGTGCGTAATAATGAGTCCTGCCCAAAGTGCGGGGCTGAACTGGTTATTCGATCCGGGAAACACGGTCCGTTTCTTGGATGCTCACAGTATCCGGCGTGTGACTACGTCCGTCCTCTGAAATCTTCAGCGGATGGACATATTGTCAAAGTTCTGGAGGGGCAGGTTTGCCCCGTATGTGGCGCAAATCTGGTATTACGCCAGGGACGCTTTGGTATGTTTATTGGTTGCAGTAACTACCCTGAATGCGAACATACCGAACTTATCGATAAACCGGACGAAACAGCAATTACATGCCCCCAATGTCGGACGGGCCATCTGGTCCAGCGCCGCTCCCGTTATGGCAAAACATTTCACTCCTGTGATCGCTACCCGGAGTGTCAATTTGCCATTAACTTCAAACCAATAGCTGGAGAATGCCCTGAGTGTCATTATCCGCTACTCATCGAAAAGAAAACCGCGCAGGGTGTAAAACACTTTTGTGCCAGTAAACAATGTGGAAAGCCGGTTTCGGCGGAATAATAACGTGAATAATAACCTGCAAGGAGACGCTATCGCAGCTGCGATAGATGTCCTCAATGAAAAACGTGTCATCGCCTATCCAACGGAAGCCGTTTTCGGTGTCGGGTGCGATCCTGATAGCGAAACAGCAGTGATGAGACTGTTGGAGTTAAAACAGCGTCCGGTTGATAAGGGGCTGATTTTAATCGCGGCAAATTACGAGCAGCTTAAACCCTATATTGATGACACCATGTTGACTGACGTGCAGCGTGAAACCATTTTTTCCTGCTGGCCAGGTCCTGTCACCTTTGTCTTTCCCGCGCCTGCGACAACACCGCGCTGGTTGACGGGCCGCTTTGATTCGCTTGCTGTACGAGTCACCGACCATCCGTTGGTGGTTGCTTTGTGCCAGGCTTATGGTAAACCGCTGGTTTCTACCAGTGCCAACTTGAGTGGATTGCCACCTTGTCGAACAGTAGACGAAGTTCGCGCACAATTTGGCGCGGCGTTCCCGGTTGTGCCTGGTGAAACGGGGGGGCGTTTAAATCCTTCAGAAATCCGCGATGCCCTGACGGGTGAACTGTTTCGACAGGGGTAACATAATGGAAACCTATGCTGTTTTTGGTAATCCGATAGCCCACAGCAAATCGCCATTCATTCATCAGCAATTTGCTCAGCAACTGAATATTGAACATCCCTATGGGCGCGTGTTGGCACCCATCAATGATTTCATCAACACACTGAACGCTTTCTTTCGTGCTGGTGGTAAAGGTGCGAATGTGACGGTGCCTTTTAAAGAAGAGGCTTTTGCCAGAGCGGATGAGCTTACTGAACGGGCAGCGTTGGCTGGTGCAGTTAATACCCTCAAGCGGTTAGAAGATGGACGCCTGCTGGGTGACAATACCGATGGTGTAGGCTTGTTAAGCGATCTGGAACGTCTGTCTTTTATCCGCCCTGGTTTACGTATTCTGCTTATCGGCGCTGGTGGAGCATCTCGCGGCGTACTACTGCCACTTCTTTCCCTGGACTGTGCGGTGACAATCACTAATCGGACGGTATCCCGCGCGGAAGAGTTGGCTAAATTGTTTGCGCACACTGGCAGTATTCAGGCGTTGGGTATGGACGAACTGGAAGGTCATGAGTTTGATCTCATTATTAATGCAACATCCAGTGGCATCAGTGGTGATATTCCGGCGATCCCGTCATCGCTCATTCATCCAGGCATTTATTGCTATGACATGTTCTATCAGAAAGGAAAAACTCCTTTTCTGGCATGGTGTGAGCAGCGAGGCTCAAAGCGTAATGCTGATGGTTTAGGAATGCTGGTGGCACAGGCGGCTCATGCCTTTCTTCTCTGGCACGGTGTTCTGCCTGACGTAGAACCAGTTATAAAGCAATTGCAGGAGGAATTGTCCGCGTGAATCAGGCCATCCAGTTTCCGGACAGGGAAGAGTGGGACGAGAATAAAAAATGTGTATGTTTTCCCGCTCTCGTGAATGGTATGCAACTGACATGCGCGATCTCTGGCGAGAGTCTGGCGTATCGCTTTACTGGAGATACGCCAGAACAGTGGTTAGCGAGTTTTCGTCAGCATCGCTGGGACCTGGAAGAAGAAGCGGAAAACTTAATTCAGGAACAAAGTGAAGATGATCAAGGCTGGGTCTGGTTACCCTGATCCAGATATTCGTCCTTCCATTTCACGTAATTATTCGCGGAATAGCGTAACCCAGCCTTCTCTTCATCACTTAACGGGCGGATCTGTTTGACGGGGCTACCGAGATACAGATATCCGCTCTCCAGCCGTTTATTTTGTGGGACCAGACTACCCGCACCAATCATCACATCATCTTCTACTATTGCGCCATCAAGTAAAATTGAGCCCATCCCAACCAAAACTCGATTGCCAATGGTGCAGCCGTGGAGCATCACCTTGTGACCAACAGTGACATCTTCGCCAATGGTTAATGGGTTGCCATCTGGGTTGTACGAGGATTTATGAGTGACATGCAACATACTGCCATCCTGGATATTGGTGCGTGCTCCGATCTGTACATAATGTACATCTCCACGAATCACAACGAGCGGCCAGATCCCCACATCATCAGCCAGACGAACGTCACCAATCACGACACTGCTATCGTCGATCATTACGCGCTGACCGATTTGTGGAAAAAGATCGCGGTATGGGCGTAAAACATCAGACATACTTACCTCAGCAATAAATGATTTACTAATGACTTTGGGGGCATTATTGGCCTTGTGCAAGTCTTTTAGTATGCAAAAAAGCACCGTTTTGTGTGCGATTGCAGCAAAAAGGGTGAAAAAACAACAAACAGAAAAAAAGATCAAAAAAATACTTGTGCAAAATATTGGGATCCCTATAATGCGCCTCCGTTGAGACGACAACGTGAAACACTTCACAGGATGGTCGGAACAACGAAGAGA
>NZ_JBQZXE010000132.1:0-9243 GCF_053555855.1 Shigella sp. SIG3 | reverse complement strand
TACCTGATAACGTTTAACGGTAACGGTGTCCCGAAACGAACCCGTTTCGGGATAATTTCCAAAGTCTGTTCACTGGCATTAGCAACGGAAAATATTGTTCTGAATACGCTTCAGAACAAAACAGGTGCGGTTCCGACAGGAATACCGTTTTAGGGGGATAATATGGCTACATCAGTACAGACAGGTAAAGCTAAGCAGCTCACATTACTCGGATTCTTTGCCATAACGGCATCGATGGTAATGGCTGTTTATGAATACCCTACCTTCGCAACATCGGGCTTTTCATTAGTCTTCTTCCTGCTATTAGGCGGGATTTTATGGTTTATTCCCGTGGGACTTTGTGCTGCGGAAATGGCCACCGTCGACGGCTGGGAAGAAGGTGGTGTCTTCGCCTGGGTATCAAATACTCTGGGTCCGAGATGGGGATTTGCAGCGATCTCATTTGGCTATCTGCAAATCGCCATTGGTTTTATTCCGATGCTCTATTTCGTGTTAGGGGCACTCTCCTACATCCTGAAATGGCCAGCGCTGAATGAAGACCCCATTACCAAAACTATTGCAGCACTCATCATTCTTTGGGCGCTGGCATTAACGCAGTTTGGTGGCACGAAATACACGGCGCGAATTGCTAAAGTTGGCTTCTTCGCCGGTATCCTGTTACCTGCATTTATTTTGATCGCATTAGCGGCTATTTACCTGCACTCCGGTGCCCCCGTTGCTATCGAAATGGATTCGAAGACCTTCTTCCCTGACTTCTCTAAAGTGGGCACACTGGTTGTATTTGTTGCCTTCATTTTGAGTTATATGGGCGTAGAAGCTTCCGCAACTCACGTCAATGAAATGAGCAACCCCGGGCGCGACTATCCACTGGCTATGTTACTGCTGATGGTGGCGGCAATCTGCTTAAGCTCTGTTGGCGGTTTGTCTATTGCGATGGTCATTCCGGGTAATGAAATCAACCTCTCCGCAGGGGTAATGCAAACCTTTACCGTTCTGATGTCCCATGTGGCACCGGAAATTGAGTGGACGGTTCGCGTGATCTCCGCACTGCTGTTGCTGGGTGTTCTGGCGGAAATCGCCTCCTGGATTGTTGGTCCTTCTCGCGGGATGTATGTCACAGCGCAGAAAAACCTGCTGCCAGCGGCATTCGCTAAAATGAACAAAAATGGCGTACCGGTAACGCTGGTCATTTCGCAGCTGGTGATTACTTCTATCGCGTTGATCATCCTCACCAATACCGGTGGCGGTAACAACATGTCCTTCCTGATCGCACTGGCGCTGACGGTGGTGATTTATCTGTGTGCTTATTTCATGCTGTTTATTGGCTACATTGTGTTGGTTCTTAAACATCCTGACTTAAAACGCACATTTAATATCCCTGGTGGTAAAGGGGTGAAACTGGTCGTGGCAATTGTCGGTCTGCTGACTTCAATTATGGCGTTTATTGTTTCCTTCCTGCCGCCGGATAACATCCAGGGTGATTCTACCGATATGTATGTTGAATTACTGGTTGTTAGTTTCCTGGTGGTACTTGCCCTGCCCTTTATTCTCTATGCTGTTCATGATCGTAAAGGCAAAGCGAATACCGGCGTCACTCTGGAGCCAATCAACAGTCAGAACGCACCAAAAGGTCACTTCTTCCTGCACCCGCGTGCACGTTCACCACACTATATTGTGATGAATGACAAGAAACACTAACCATGTCTGAATGGTTATAAGACAAGGGAGCGATAATTCATCGCTCCCTTTTTCGTGCTTGCTGTCGTATTGACTTAACCGGGATAAGTACGAGAATGAGCGCACATCTGTTTACCGGAAACCAGCACATATGGATATCTGCTCCCGAAACAAGAAATTAACGATTAGAAGACCAGCGATACTGGTTGCATTGGCACTTTTACTGTGTAGTTGTAAAAGCACGCCTCCAGAGTCCATGGTGACACCACCAGCAGGTTCAAAGCCACCAGCCACGACGCAACAATCGTCACAACCGATGCGTGGCATCTGGCTGGCCACGGTTTCTCGCCTCGACTGGCCACCGGTTTCCTCGGTTAACATTAGTAATCCCACCAGCCGAGCCCGTGTACAACAACAGGCGATGATCGACAAACTGGATCATCTCCAACGTCTCGGCATAAACACGGTCTTTTTCCAGGTCAAGCCGGACGGTACCGCCCTGTGGCCATCGAAAATTTTGCCGTGGTCCGATCTTATGACCGGTAAGATTGGTGAAAATCCGGGTTACGATCCGCTGCAATTCATGCTCGACGAAGCCCACAAGCGTGGGATGAAAGTACACGCCTGGTTTAACCCCTATCGCGTATCGGTTAATACGAAGCCCGGTACTATCAGGGAACTGAATAGCACTCTGTCTCAACAACCGGCGAGCGTCTATGTGCAACACCGTGACTGGATCAGAACGTCTGGCGATCGCTTTGTCCTCGACCCGGGCATCCCTGAGGTTCAGGACTGGATCACATCAATAGTCGCTGAAGTGGTTTCCCGCTATCCGGTAGATGGCGTGCAGTTTGACGACTATTTCTATACTGAATCACCGGGTTCACGGCTAAATGATAACGAAACGTACCGTAAATACGGAGGCGCATTTGCGTCAAAAGCAGACTGGCGGCGCAACAATACTCAGCAGTTAATTGCAAAGGTATCACACACCATTAAAAGCATTAAGCCGGGAGTCGAATTTGGCGTTAGCCCGGCAGGCGTGTGGCGTAACCGATCACACGATCCGCTCGGTTCCGATACCCGAGGCGCGGCAGCCTATGACGAATCCTACGCTGACACCCGTCGATGGGTGGAACAAGGATTGCTGGATTACATTGCTCCCCAAATTTACTGGCCGTTCTCACGGAGTGCCGCGCGTTATGACGTGTTGGCAAAATGGTGGGCGGATGTCGTTAAACCGACCAGGACCCGCCTGTATATCGGTATCGCCTTCTATAAAGTGGGTGAACCTTCAAAGATAGAGCCAGACTGGATGATTAACGGCGGCGTACCGGAACTGAAAAAGCAGCTCGATCTTAACGATGCGGTACCAGAAATTAGCGGCACCATCTTGTTCCGTGAGGACTATCTGAATAAACCGCAGACTCAACAAGCGGTCAGCTATCTGCAAAGTCGTTGGGGCAGTTAAACTACCATGCTTACTTTGTAACAAGCCGGTGCTTTACCCACCGGCTTGTTACACCTTGTGAAATATCCCACTAGTAATCATGCTTACATAAGTCAAATTAACCACACTTAGTTAAACAGCTATAAATCCCTAATAAAAATGTATGAATATGAAAAACCATACGATATTCGCTGTCACCGAAAAATAATTACGATGGGCTATACTCTTCTGAAGAACAGTAGCGTAGATTGAAACTGTCTTAAGTCGCTTATTTCTTTTCAGTATATCTTCATATTTCAGGAGAATATGGTGCAGTTAGTCGATCTCGCACGTTGCGTTTCGTTTTGATTCCGTCTGATTTCCCAGCCTTATAAGGGTGTGAATTATGGAGATGTATTTTAAAAGAATGAAAGATGAGTGGACCGGACTTGTCGAACAGGCAGATCCTCTCATTCGTGCTAAAGCCGCAGAAATTGCCCTTGCGCATGCTCATTATCTGAGTATCGAGTTTTATCGAATTGTCCGCATCGACCCGCATGCCGAAGAATTCTTGAGTAATGAACAAGTTGAGCGGCAGTTGAAAAGTGCGATGGAACGCTGGATTATTAACGTGCTTTCTGCCCAGGTTGACGATGTCGAAAGGCTAATACAAATCCAGCATACCGTCGCGGAAGTGCATGCCCGCATAGGAATTCCGGTAGAAATTGTCGAGATGGGGTTTCGGGTGCTGAAAAAAATCCTCTATCCGGTAATCTTCTCTTCGGATTATTCCGCCGCAGAAAAACTTCAGGTCTACCATTTCTCGATTAACAGTATTGATATCGCGATGGAAGTGATGACCCGCGCGTTTACCTTTAGTGACAGTAGTGCCTCAAAGGAAGATGAAAACTATCGTATCTTCTCGTTACTGGAAAACGCCGAAGAAGAAAAAGAACGGCAAATAGCCTCAATACTTTCATGGGAAATAGATATTATCTATAAAGTCCTGCTGGATTCTGATTTAGGCAGCAGTTTGCCTTTAAGCCAGGCTGATTTTGGCCTGTGGTTTAACCATAAAGGTCGACATTATTTTAGCGGCATTGCCGAAGTGGGCCATATCTCCCGTCTGATTCAGGATTTCGACGGTATTTTCAATCAAACCATGCGTAACACCAGGATTTTGAATAACAGAAGTTTGCGGGTGAAATTTCTATTACAGATAAGAAATACCGTATCGCAGATTATTACCTTGCTGCGTGAATTGTTTGAAGAAGTATCGCGCCACGAAGTCGGTATGGATGTACTGACGAAATTACTTAACCGCCGTTTCCTGCCGACTATCTTCAAACGCGAAATTGCCCATGCCAACCGGACCGGTACACCGCTGTCAGTGCTGATTATTGACGTTGATAAATTCAAAGAGATCAACGATACGTGGGGCCATAACACTGGCGATGAAATTCTGCGTAAAGTCTCATTCCTCTCGCAGAAGAGATTGGTGAAATCGAAAATATTGGGCGCTGGGTCATCGCGGAAGCTTGCCGTCAGTTAGCAGAATGGCGTAGCCAGAATATTCATATCCCGGCGTTATCCGTGAACTTGTCGGCGCTGCACTTTCGCAGTAATCAGCTGCCTAATCAGGTGTCTGATGCAATGCAAGCCTGGGGTATTGACGGCCACCAGCTGACGGTGGAAATCACGGAAAGCATGATGATGGAACACGATACCGAAATCTTTAAGCGCATTCAGATCCTGCGTGATATGGGCGTGGGTTTATCGGTAGATGATTTTGGCACGGGCTTTTCCGGATTATCCCGCTTAGTCAGTCTTCCGGTAACGGAAATCAAAATTGACAAAAGCTTTGTCGATCGTTGTCTGACGGAAAAACGCATCCTGGCCTTACTTGAAGCCATTACCAGCATTGGGCAAAGCCTCAATTTAACCGTCGTGGCGGAAGGGGTCGAAACCAAAGAGCAATTTGAGATGCTACGTAAGATCCACTGTCGCGTTATTCAGGGATATTTCTTTTCCCGCCCCCTTCCCGCCGAAGAAATTCCAGGCTGGATGAGCAGCGTGTTACCGCTGAAAATCTGACAAATTCCTCTCGCCCGCACTCGCGGGTTTTCCTTTAAGGTGACACTGTCACTTAAATACTGTGATTTCAGCTACGATTCCGGGAGATTCCTTCCTTAACTTTCCCTCTTGCACCAAAACTGCACTACGCTGCACAAATGTTGATCAAAAGTTAAAAAATATAACTTTAAGCCAGCATTCTGGCGCTTATCCCGGCATGGCATGAGATCTGCATAAGCGGAAAGCGCAGCAATTTTTGTCTTATACAGGAACCGTTTATGTCGGATACCACCGAACTGGTTGATTTAGCCGTGATCTTCCCTGATCTGGAGATCGAATTGAAATATGCCTGCGTTGATAACATCACAGGTAAAGCTATTTATCAGCAAGCGCGTTGTCTGCTACATAAAGATGCGATTACCGCGCTGGCGAAAAGTATCAGTATCGCCCAGCTGTCAGGCTTACAACTGGTGATTTACGATGCGTATCGCCCACAACAAGCACAGGCGATGTTGTGGCAAGCCTGCCCAGACCCGCAATATGTTGTTGATGTGACGGTCGGTTCTAATCACAGCCGTGGCACGGCGCTCGACCTGACGCTTCGTGATGACGTGGAGGTGGTGAATGATGCTAAGCGAGGAAACGTCCGCCGTACGCCCACAAAAACAAACGCGATTTAACGGTGCAAAACTGGTATGGATGCTGAAAGGCAGTCCGCTCACCGTGACCGGCGCAGTCATCATTGTATTAATGCGACTGATGATGATTTTTTCACCGTGGCTGGCGACGCATGATCCCAACGCCATTGATTTAACCGCCCGCCTTTTGCCGCCTTCTGCGGCGCACTGGTTTGGCACCGATGAAGTGGGACGCGATCTGTTTAGCCGCGTACTGGTCGGCAGTCAGCAATCAATTCTCGCCGGATTAGTGGTGGTCGCCATTGCGGGTATGATTGGTTCGCTACTCGGATGTCTATCCGGTGTGCTTGGCGGACGCGCAGACGCCATCATCATGCGCATCATGGACATTATGCTGTCGATTCCTTCGTTGGTACTGACAATGGCACTGGCTGCCGCTCTCGGGCCGAGTTTATTTAACGCCATGCTGGCGATTGCTATTGTGCGAATTCCCTTTTATGTGCGCCTGGCGCGGGGGCAAGCATTAGTTGTACGCCAGTATACCTATGTTCAGGCGGCGAAAACCTTTGGCGCGTCTCGTTGGCATCTGATCAACTGGCATATTTTACGTAACTCCCTACCGCCGCTGATCGTGCAGGCATCGCTGGATATCGGTAGCGCGATTTTAATGGCCGCCACGTTGGGATTTATTGGCCTGGGTGCTCAACAACCGAGTGCTGAATGGGGCGCGATGGTAGCGAATGGTCGCAACTATGTACTCGATCAGTGGTGGTATTGCGCATTTCCGGGGGCAGCGATTTTGCTTACCGCCGTCGGGTTTAATCTCTTTGGTGATGGTATTCGCGATCTGCTTGACCCGAAAGCAGGAGGAAAGCAGTCATGACCCAACCCGTTCTGGACATTCAACAGCTGCATTTGAGTTTCCCCGGTTTTAACGGTGATGTTCACGCGCTCAACAATGTGTCCTTGCAGATTAACCGCGGCGAAATTGTCGGTCTGGTGGGAGAATCCGGCTCAGGTAAATCAGTCACCGCAATGCTGATTATGCGTCTGCTACCGACGGGCAGTTATTGCGTACATCGGGGGCAGATTTCACTGCTGGGAGAAGATGTTCTTAACGCTCGGGAAAAACAGCTTCGTCAGTGGCGCGGCGCACGAGTGGCGATGATCTTTCAGGAACCGATGACCGCCCTTAATCCGACACGTCGAATAGGTCTTCAGATGATGGACGTAATCCGCCATCATCAACCAATAAGTCGTCGGGAAGCCAGAGCTAAAGCGATTGCCCTGCTGGAAGAGATGCAAATCCCGGATGCCGTGGAAGTTATGTCGCGCTATCCGTTTGAGCTTTCAGGTGGTATGCGCCAGCGGGTAATGATTGCGCTGGCATTCTCCTGCGAGCCGCAATTGATTATTGCCGACGAACCGACGACGGCGCTGGACGTCACAGTACAGTTGCAGGTACTGCGTTTGCTTAAACATAAAGCACGCGCCAGTGGAACTGCGGTACTGTTCATCAGCCATGATATGGCCGTGGTGTCGCAACTGTGCGATAGCGTTTACGTGATGTATGCCGGAAGCGTAATTGAAAGCGGCGGGACGGCAGACGTTATCCATCATCCCCGGCATCCGTATACCATTGGTTTGCTGCAATGCGCACCAGAACATGGAGTACCACGCCAGCCATTACCCGCCATTCCAGGGACGGTACCAAACCTCACCCATTTGCCTGACGGCTGCGCTTTTCGCGATCGTTGCTATGCGGCAGGTGCACAGTGTGAAAACGTCCCGGCGCTGACAGCGTGTGGTGACAACAACCAGCACTGCGCCTGTTGGTATCCGCAGCAGGAGGTCATAAGTGTCTGACACGTTATTAACGTTACGCGACGTCCATATCAATTTTCCGGCCCGTAAAAACTGGCTTGGTAAATCTACGGAACATGTTCATGCCATTAATGGTATTGATTTACAGATCCGCCGTGGTGAAACCTTAGGGATCGTCGGCGAGTCAGGCTGCGGCAAAAGCACCCTCGCACAGCTTTTAATGGGCATGCTGCAACCGAGCCACGGGCAGTACATCCGTTCAGGCTCACAACGCATTATGCAGATGGTGTTTCAGGACCCGCTCTCTTCGCTTAATCCGCGCTTACCGGTGTGGCGCATCATCACAGAATCGCTCTGGATAGCTAAGCGTAGTAGTGAACAACAGCGGCGAGCGTTGGCAGAGGAGTTGGCTGTGCAGGTGGGTATTCGTCCGGAGTATCTCGACCGCCTGCCTCATGCGTTCTCCGGCGGGCAGCGGCAACGCATCGCCATTGCCAGAGCACTCTCTTCGCAGCCTGACGTGATTGTGCTTGATGAGCCAACCTCGGCGCTGGATATCTCCGTGCAGGCGCAGATCCTCAATTTACTGGTAACGCTACAGGAAAATCACGGGCTGACTTATGTGCTGATTTCACACAATGTCTCGGTGATACGTCATATGAGCGATCGGGTGGCGGTGATGTATCTCGGGCAGATTGTAGAACTGGGCGACGCGCAACAGGTGTTGACTGCTTCGGCACATCCATACACCCGATTATTGCTGGATTCCCTCCCCGCCATTGATAAACCGCTGGAGGAAGAATGAGCATTACGTAAAACGGAGCTGCCGGGAAACCGCACGTTGCCGCAAGGCTGTTTTTTCTACGAACGTTGCCCTCTGGCAACCCACGGATGTGAAGTCCGGCAATCATTAGCAATAAGGGAGGACGGACGTGAGCTCCGGTGCTGGCGGGCGCTGTAGAGATGCTAACAACGCATCAGGCATTCACGCGCCTGACGCGTCATCCGGCAATGCTTTACGATTTCAACTGGTAATCCAGCGTAATTTCCGCTTTCAGTACCTGAGAGACCGGGCATCCTGCTTTTGCTTTCTGGATGATGCCGTCAAAGGTAGAGGCATCAATACCCGGCACCGCAACTTCACTCTTCAGTGCGATTTTCGTAATCGCAAAACCGGCATCCACTTTATCCAGCGACACATCGGCGGTGGTATCAATTGATGTTGGCGTGAATCCCGCTTCCCCCAGCATTAATGAAAGCGCCATTGAGAAACATGCGGCATG
Source organism: Shigella sp. SIG3 (assembly GCF_053555855.1). Taxonomy (NCBI): domain Bacteria; kingdom Pseudomonadati; phylum Pseudomonadota; class Gammaproteobacteria; order Enterobacterales; family Enterobacteriaceae; genus Shigella; species Shigella sp. SIG3. The sequence goes on along the minus strand of NZ_JBQZXE010000132.1, from coordinate 319 downwards.
CGCTGCGCCAATCAGTTCTTCAGGGTTGGTTCCTTTTTCGCCTTCAAAACGCGTGTTAAATCCATACGGCTGTTGGTTCAGCACGCCGCTCTCGGTGGATACTGTTCCCTTCCCGCGTTTGATATCGCCTTCCCAGTGTGCCTGACCTTTCTTATGGATTGTCATTGTTGCTCTCCTGTGGGCTTAAAAAGGAAATTATAGACTACGTGAGAAACAGCACGAGGATAAGCAGGATATTCCGAATAAAATACGGCGAAAATATTACTTCTGCACTTAAATTAAATTCCCACAATAGATAACCGGGAATATATATCTCAAG